>CALDHQ010000437.1 GCA_937894055.1 uncultured Polymorphobacter sp. | reverse complement strand
ATTGAACATCGCCCACGGCAGCTTTTACGCCCTGGGCGCTTACGCCGCAGCCAGTTTTGTGGGCTGGGTGAGCGTGCTCAAAGTCAGTCCACCGCTCACAGTGCTGCTGATGCTGGTGACTCTTTTTGTGGCCGCACTTGCCGTTGCCGCGTTGGTTGCGCCATTGACCGAACGAGGTTTGCTGCGTTTCTTTTATGGTCGAGACGAAGTGCTTCTGGTTCTCGTGACCTATGCCATGTTTCTGATTCTTGAAGACGTGACCAAGCTGATCTGGGGTGCCAATCCTTATTACGTTTCCGAGCCCTATGCCATGTTTGGCAACATTGAAATCGGCACACAGGTTTATGTCGGCTACGACTTTATGCTGGTCGGCTTGGCGGTTCTGATCGGTTTCGCTGTCTGGTGGGGCCTCAATCGCACTCGCCTGGGCAAGCTGGTGCTGGTTGTCATTCACAGCGAGGAAGTGGCTTCCAGCATGGGTATCAACGTCTCCCGCATCTACATGCTGACCTTCACGGTCGGCATTTTCCTGGCTGCCGTGGGAGGCGCCTTCACCGCACCCATGATTTCGGTTCAACCGGGTGTTTCGGTGGGCGTGATCATTGTCTCGTTTGCTGTTGTGATCATCGGTGGTTTGGGCAGTATTGAAGGTGCCGCCATCGGTGCCGGCCTCGGTGCCCTGGGTGGCAATGCCCTCGGTAATTCCCGTGACCAGCGCCAGCAGCAGCAATACTACCAAGGCCAGCAGCAGGGCTACCGTGGACGCCAGCAGCAGCAGGGCTACTACGACCGCAACGGCAACTACCACTATTATTAAGCGCATCTTTGCTTGCTGATCAACGATCCCCGGAGAGCCTCACCTGATGATGTCAAAAATCGGTGAGGCTCTTCTATTTTTTCGTGAGAACGACTGGCGTGCGATTGTGGTGCGTCTGAACACGCGTGACACGCATCCGCTGATCCAGTTCATCAAGTATGGCATCTGCGGTGTGGGATCGCTGACCCTAACCACGGCGATCTTTTATGCGCTGTCCAGATGGGGAACGTATCCTGCTCTCGTCAGCAGCGGTGTGTCCGATGAGGTGCGTGCGCTCCACAGCATCTACAACAACATCATCGCCTTTTTCTTTGGCAACATCTTTGCCTATGTGACCAATTCCCTGTGGGTATTTACCCCAGGACGGCATCACCGGGTGCTGGAGTTTGTTTATTTTTCGGTGGTCAGTTCGACGGGGTTTGCCATCGGCCTGCTTTCCGGGCCGTATCTCATCAAGTGGTATGGCATCAGCACATTGACCGCGCAGTTGCTGCTGATCATTTCTTCCACCTTGGTGAATTTCATCTGCCGGAAGCTTTTTGTTTTCAAAGGTTAAGGCTGCATGCTGAACGTCGTCCTGTTTCAGCCGGAGATTCCACACAACACGGGTGCCATAGGACGGCTGTGCCTGGCTACGAATGCGCGGCTGCATCTGATCAAGCCGCTCGGCTTCAGTCTTGATGACAAGCAGCTCAAGCGCGCCGTCGCGTTGAAACCCCAGGGTCTTTTCATCTCGGTACAACCGACCTGGCTGCTCGATCTGGTCAAGGCCGATCAGGAAAATATGGGCGAAAAACTCACCAAAACGGGGTTCAAGTTCCGCTCGATGATCGATGCGGGCCTTGAGCCTGCGGCGGGCACCGACCTGACCGGAATCTATCTGGCGAACATCAATCCGTTTCTGGCGATATATGCGTCAGTCACACGCAATTCGGACGCCGGGATTTTCGAGAAGCAGGAGGCGGTGTCGGTCACCGAGGCGCTCAAGATGTGGACGATCTGGTCGGCCAAGGCCATCGGCGAGGGGGCGAGCAAAGGCTCAATCGAGCCCGGCAAATATGCCGACATGGCGGTGCTGTCGGACGACATTTTCACGATCCCCGCTGAAAGCCTCAAGGACGTCAGCGTGCTCAAGACCATCGTCGGTGGCAGGGTAGTCTACGCGGCAAAGTAGTTGCGAATACCAGTAGCCGCAGCCTTGCGCGGCAAGTTTGAAACTGGGCTGAGCGCTATTTTGCCAATACCGACTCGGCCGGGTGCGAGGAGGTGATCGGGTCGGCGTGGCGGTGGACCAGCAGCCATTTGCCATCGATATATTCATAGGCGCTGGTGACGCGGGCGCTGAAGTCGGCAAGGTCGGTGCGGGTGCCGACCTTGGCGCGGTCGTGTTCGACCTCGACAATGACCGCAAGGCGGTTGTCGGCATAGACGGCGACGCGGTCAACCGCGATGACTTCACCGTCGCGGTATTTTGCAGCGGCACCCGCTAAGGTCTTGGCAACCGCGGCCTTGCCCTTGGCATAGGGGCCAAATGGATTGCCCAAAGTGACATCGTCGCGGTCGGCGAATAGCGCTTCGTAAAGCTTGGGATCGCCATTCAGGATGGCGTGCAGCGCGCGGTGGCTCAGGTCGATCGCGGCTTCGAGCCCGGCCGCATCGACCACCGGTGCGGCAAGCAAGGGTGTGGACACCGACAGTGCAGCTGCTGCGATACAAATGAAGCGTTTGCGCATGGTGTCCCCCGGTTGATGGTCAGTCGTCGCCCGGCACCGCGAAGCGATGACCGCGCGTCGCTTTGCGCGACTTGGGCAGCGCTTCGGCAGCCGGCGGCGCTTCGCCGAACCATGCCGCGACGCGCGCCTTGGCGGCGTCATCAAGGTGTAGGCCTAACTTGGTGCGGCGCCACAGCACGTCCTCGGCGGTGGTTGCCCATTCGCGCGTTTTGAACCAGTCGAGTTCGGCTTCGAAAATACCGCCAAAGTTTTCGCCAAGACCGCCGTTCAGCAGCGTTTCGGCGCCGGTGCCGATCGTGCGTGCCAGTCGCCGCACGAGCCGCGGGTCATAATTTTCCTGCACGGTGACGAGGTTGTCCATCCAGCGCGTGAACGCCGCCTGGCCGGTCTCGCCGGCAAAACGCTCGACGTCGCCGCCGGGCAGCGGCGCGGTGGCGGTCCAGCGCTTGGACTTGGGCGCCAGCTTTTCGAGCACATCCTCGGCGAGCACGCGGTAGGTGGTGATCTTGCCGCCGACGACAGTCAACGCCGACACGCCGTCGTGGCTGACGAGGCTGTAATCGCGCGACGTTTCGCGGTCGCCCTTGCCTTCTTCGAGGATTAGCGGCCGCACGCCCGAGAAGACGCGGAAGTGAGCCGGCGCGATGTCGCCCAGCGGCACTAGCCCATACGAACCGACCCGCACAGGCAGGGCGCGAATCTGTTCCCACTGCTCGCGCAGTTCGCGATGGCGCGCTTCACCCGCATGCTGGGGACGTTGCTCAGTGCGGGTGTGCCGCTGATCAGTTCGCTGAATGTCGCCCGCCGTTCCATCGGCAACCAGGTGCTCGTTGACGCGGTGTCAGAGTCGATCGATCGCGTGAAAGAAGGCAAACCCCTCGGCAAGAGCCTCGCGGAAAACCGCTCACTCTTCCCCGGCGCCATCGTGGAAATGATCTCCGTCGCCGAGGAGAGCGGCAAACTCGACATCGAGCTCATGCGAATCGCCACCGTCACCGAGGGCGATCTCGACCGTCAGTTGAAGAGCGCCGTCGCCCTCGCCGAGCCGCTCATGCTGTTCCTCATCGCGGCGCTCATCGGCACCATCTTCATCGGCATGGTCTACCCCATTTTCTCCCTGCAGGATCACATCAAATAATTTTCTCCATGAAACTGACCCATTCGAAACAACGCTCCCGTGTTTCCGCTCGCAG
>CALDHQ010000436.1 GCA_937894055.1 uncultured Polymorphobacter sp. | reverse complement strand
CGTGCAGGGCGAAGGCGGTCGCGTGACCTCGGTGCTGGTTGATGCCGGTCAGTTCGTGCGCGCCGGCCAGGTGCTGGCGACGATCGACAAGGCGGTGCAGTCGCAGCAGCTCGTGCAGATGCAGGCCGGCATCCGCAGCGCGCGCGCCGATGCGGCGCTGGCGCAGGCCGAACTCGATCGCGCGCAGGCGCTGGTCAGCAAGGGCTTCATTTCGAAGGCCGATATCGATCGCAAGACCGCGGCGCGCGACGCCGCGCAGGCGCGTGTCGCCGTTGCCACCGCGCAGGCCAGCGAGATGGAAGCACGTCTCGGCCGGCTCGACGTGCGCGCCCCCGCCGCCGGTCTGGTGCTCGCCCGTTCGGTCGAAGCCGGGCAGGTCGTCGGTGCCGGTTCGCCGCCGCTGTTCCGCGTCGCCGAAGGCGGCGTGCTCGAACTGCGCGCCGCGGTCACCGAACAGGACATGGAGCGCCTGAAGGTCGGCATGCCTGCCAGCGTCCGCCCGATCGGCGCCGACAGCAGCTACCAGGGCAAGGTCTGGCTGCTTGATCCGGTCATCGACGCGACCTCGCGGCAGGGTATTGCCCGCATCGCGCTGCCGTATTCGCCGGGCCTGCGCGTCGGCGCCTTTGCCGCTGCCGACATCGCCGCCGGCGAAGCCACGCAGCCGGTGCTGCCGCAGTCGGCGGTGCAAGTCGACGGCGAAGGCAGCTATGTGCTGATCGTCGGCAAGGACAACATCGTCGCCCGTCGCGCCATCAAGACCGGCACTGTCAGCGATTCCGGTGTCAGCATCAACAGCGGGCTTTCGGGTGACGAGCGTGTCGTGCTCAACGCCGCCGCATTCCTGCGTCCCGGCGAAAAGATCACGCCGGTCGCGGCCCCCAAGCGCTGATCGCCGGAGCGAGGCAAGCCCATGCGCAATATTTCCAGTTGGTCGATCCGCAATCCGATCCCGCCGATCGTGCTGTTCGTGCTGCTGACGCTGGCGGGTATCGTCAGCTTCCGCAACATGAGCATCAACGACATGCCGGATGTCAGCTTTCCGGCGGCACAGGTCGTCATCGTCCAGCCGGGTGCGGCGCCGACCGAACTCGAAACACAGGTCACGCAACGCGTCGAAGCGGCTGTGCGCAGCATCAACGGCGTCGATGAAATCACCTCCTGGGTCGGCGAGGGCCAATCGTTCACGACCGTGCAGTTCGCCATCGGCACGCCGATCGACCGCGGCGTCAATGACGTGCGCGACGCGATTTCGAACATCCGCAGCGAATTGCCCAACGGCATCCTCGAGCCGCAGGTCAACCGCGTCGATTTCTCGGGCGGACCGTTGGCGTATATTTCGGTCGAATCGACCGACATGACGCTCGAAGAACTGAGCTGGTTCGTCGACAACACCATCGCCAAGAAGCTGCTCGGCGTGCCCGGCATGGCACGTGTCGGCCGTGGCGGCGGCGTCAGCCGCGAAATCCGCGTCATTCTCGATCCGGCGCGCCTGCAGGCCTATGGGCTGACCGCGAGCGAGGTCAATGCGCAGCTGCGCCAGACCAACCTCAATGCTGCCGGGGGCCGCACCGAAATCGCCGGCTCCGAACAGAACATCCGCGTCGTCGGCAATGCCGATACCGCCTATGGGCTCGGGCAGACGCAGATTTCCGCCAGCGGCGGCCGCTCGCTGCGGCTGTCGGATATCGCCACGGTGCGCGATCTTTACGCTGAACAACGCAGCGTCGCGATGATGAACGGCCGGCAGGTGCTGAGCTTTTCGCTGACCAAGACCAAGGGTGCGTCCGATGTCAGCGTCTATGACGGCGCGATGAAGGTGGTCGACCAGATTGCCAAGGACAACCCCAAGATCAAGTTCACGCAGCTCTATACCAGCGTCGATTATACCAAGGAGCAGTATCGATCGGCGATCATGGCCATGGTCGAGGGTGCCGTGCTTGCGGTTGTCGTGGTGTTCCTGTTCCTGCGTGACTGGCGCGCGACCGCGATTTCGGCAATGGCGATCCCGTTGTCGGCGATTCCGGCGTTTTTCTTCATGGATCTGATGGGCTTTTCGCTCAACCAGCTCAGCCTGCTGGCGTTGAGCCTGGTCGCGGGTGTGCTTGTCGATGACGCGATCGTCGAAATCGAAAACATCGTGCGCCACATGCGCATGGGCAAAACGCCGTATCAGGCGGCGATGGAAGCCGCCGACGAAATCGGCCTCGCGGTCGTGGCGACGACCATGGCGATCGTCGCGGTGTTCCTGCCCGTCGCGCTGATGCCCGGCATCAGCGGGCAGTTCTTCAAGAACTTCGGCGGTACCGTCGTCGTGTCGGTGCTGCTCAGCCTTGCCGTCGCGCGCTTGATCACGCCGATGCTGGCAGCGCATTTCCTCAAGGACCACGGCCAGGCGGCGCACGGCGACAGCGCCTGGATCCGCTGGTACATGAAGCTGCTGAACTGGACGCTCGCCAATCGCTGGAAAACGATGGGCATTGGCGCGCTGGCGCTGGTCGCGACGGTCATCGGCTATGCGACGCTGCCGGTGACGTTCCAGCCGTCGACCGATACCGACTATAGCCAGGTGCGCATCGAATTGCCGCCGGGCACGACGCTGGCGCAGAACGAAGCCGTTGCCGAAAAGGTCTCGGCCATCCTGCGCGCGTCGCCGAGCGTCGCGGCCGCATTTGCCGACGTCAACATCGGTGAATCGAACATCTATATTACGCTTCGCAAGGACCGGCCGACCACCAGCATCGAGTTCGAGCGCGCGATGTCGCCAAAGTTGCAGGAAATTGCCGACGCACGTGTCACCTTCCAGTCGCAAAACGGCGGTGGCCCAGGTGGTCGCGAAATGTCGACGATGCTGGCCGGTGACGATCCGCTCAAGCTCGAGACGGCGGCACTTGCCGTCGTCAAGGAAATGAAGACGCTGCCGGGGCTGCGCCAGCCGCGCATCGAAGGTGATCTGCAACGCCCTGAAATCACCATCAAGCCGCGCTTCGACCTCGCGGCCGAACTTGGCGTGACGACGGCGGCACTGAGCCAGACGATCCGCATCGCGACGATCGGCGATATCGACCAGAATGTCGCGAAGTTCTCGCTGTCGGACCGCCAGATCCCGATCCGCGTATCGCTGAGCGAGGAATCGCGGCGGACGCTGTCGACGATCGAAAACCTGCCGGTGCCGACCGCCAACGGCAAGTCGGTGCCGCTCAAGGTCGTCGCCGATATCGGCTTCGGCGCCGGTGCCACCGAGTTGCGCCGCTACAACCAGCAGCGCCGCGTCGTCATTGGCGCCGACCTCGCGCCCGGGCTGGTTTCGGGTGATGTCCAGCCGCAGATCGATGCGCTGCCGTCGCTCAAGAACCTTCCGGCGGGTGTCGAAGTCGTCAAGCTCGGCCAGCAGAAGTGGCAGGCCGAATTGTTCGTCAACTTCATGGTGGCGGTCGTCGCCGGCGTGCTGCTGGTGTTCGCGGTGCTGGTGCTGCTGTACCGCCGCGTGCTGCCGCCGTTCGTCAACATGGGCTCGCTGCTGCTGGC
>CALDHQ010000435.1 GCA_937894055.1 uncultured Polymorphobacter sp. | reverse complement strand
ACGGTGCTCTTCCGATCTTGGTGAACGACATGCGGAACGCGCCGCCGACCGTGGCATCGAGGTGGTGGACCTTGCCGGTGAAGCCGTGCGGCGGCAGCCACTTGGCCATCGCGGCCGGCGTCGTGAAGGCGCGATAGACGCGCTCGGGCGGGCAGCGCAGCACGCGGTGCAGGGTGACGGTGCCGGTGGTCATCGCGCTTCCTTCGGGTTCAGTGCCGCGGCCAGCGCCAGGCCGTTAGCATGCGCGAAGCGGCGACCTGGTCCGCGGTCTGGGTCGCGCTCTCGTTCGCGTTCGCCGGCGGCCTGTGGTGGGCCCTCGACGCCGGCGCCGGGCGCGAGGATGACCGCAAAGCCCAGGTTGGTTTCATCGCGCTTGACCGAGGCTTCGGCGATGGCTTCGTCGGACGCCAGCGCTTCCTCGACCACTGCATCGAGGCTCGGTTGCGGCTTGGGCTGGCGCGGCGCCGGCTTGTCGACACTGCGCGCCGCGACCATGAAGCGCTTGAACAACTTGGCCGGCACACTGCCGCCGACGACGGCGTTGCTCATCGGGCTGTTGTCGTCATTGCCGACCCAGACGCCGACGACGAGGTCGCCGGCAAAGCCGATGAACAGCGCGTCGCGGTGGTTCTGGGTGGTGCCGGTCTTGCCGTAAGTCGGGACGCCGAGCTTCGCTGCATTGCCGGTGCCGTTGCGGACGGCGGATTGCAGCAGCTGCATCATCGGCTTGCGCGCCGGCCAGTCCATCGGTTTGACGTTCGGCACCGGCTTTGCCAGCCCCGTCGCGACAATCGGATAATGGTCGGCGGCAACCGCCGCATAGGCAGCGGTCATTTCGATCAGCGGCACCGCCGAGGTGCCGAGCGCCAGGCTCGGCTGGTCGGTCAGATAGGGCGTAATGCCGAGCTTGCGCGCCTGCTTGATGACGTTGGGGATGCCGACCTGCTGGCCGAGCTGCACCGCGACCGAGTTGCTCGATGCGGCGAAGGCGGTGGCGAGGCTGATCTTGCCGCGATACTTGCCTTCGTCGTTCTTGGGCGACCAGTCGCCGATGGTGATGGGTTCGTCGACCATCGTCGTCGACGGCGTCGCGCCTTCGTCGAGCGCGGTGAGATAGACGAACAGCTTGAAGCTCGACCCCGGCTGGCGCATCGCCTGCGTCGCGCGGTTGAACACCGTGTCCTTGTAGTTCGAGCCGCCGACCATCGCGACGACGCGCCCGTCGGGGCGCATCGCCACAAGTGCCGCCTGCGTGACATTGGCGCCCTTCAGCCCCGCCAGCGTATCGGCAACGGCGCGCTCGGCGGCCTTTTGCATGCGGGTATCGAGCGTCGTGGTGATGCGGGTGTCGCCGTAAACGCCCTCGTCCAGCGTCGCGCGCGCCTGCGGCAGCACCCAATCGGCGAAGTACGACCCCGTCGGCAGCGGCTTGCGCCCCGGCGTGTAGCGTGCCGGTTTGGCAGCATCGGCCTTGGCCTGCGTCAGCGCGCCGGTTTCGACCATCGCCGCGAGGACCAGATCGGCGCGGACTTGTGCATCCTCCAGATGGCGGCTCGGCGCGAGGCGCGACGGTGCCTGCACCATGCCCGCGAGCATCGCCGCCTGCCCGAGCGTCAGCTCTTCGGGCGTCGTGTCGAAGAACGTCCGTGCCGCGGCGCGGATGCCGTACGCCCCGTCGCCGTAATAGACGCTCGACAGATAGCGGCTGAGGATTTCTTCCTTGCTCAGCCGCGCTTCGAGCCACAGCGCGATGATGACTTCCTGCAGCTTGCGCTTGATGCTGCGCGACGAGCTGAGAAAGCTGGTTTTCGCCAGCTGCTGGGTGATCGTCGAGCCGCCCTGCGCGACGCCGCCGGCCTGGGTGTTGCGCACCATGGCGCGCGCGATGCCCTGCGGATCAACGCCGAGATGGCTGTAGAAGCGCCGGTCCTCGATGGCGATCAGCGCAGCGGGCACATAGGCCGGCAGCTTGGCGACATCGAC
>CALDHQ010000434.1 GCA_937894055.1 uncultured Polymorphobacter sp. | reverse complement strand
CAGCAGGTTTTCGATTTCCTGCGGGTAGATGTTCACGCCGCCCGAGATGATCATGAAGCTCTTGCGGTCGGTGAGGTAGAGGAAGCCGTCCTCGTCGAGCCAGCCGACATCGCCGAGCGTCGACCAGCCGTGTTTGTTGAGCGATTCGGCGGTCTTGGCGGGGTCGCCGTAATATTCGAACTGGCCGCCGCCGGAGAAGAACACCAGGCCTTCGCTGCGTACCGGCAGCTCATTGCCTTCCTCGTCGCAGATCTTGACTTCAACGCCCATGCCCTTGCCGACCGAGCCCTTGTGCGCGAGCCATTCGGTCGAGTTGCACACGCAGAAGCCGTTGCCTTCGGTGCCGGCGTAATATTCGTTGATGATCGGACCCCACCAGCCGATCATCGCTTCCTTGACCGGGACCGGGCAGGGGGCGGCGGCGTGGAACACCGCGGTCAGCGACGACAGGTCGTATTTGCTGCGCACGTCTTCGGGCAGCTTGAGCATGCGGATGAAGTGCGTCGGCACCCATTGCGCGCTCGTCACCTTGTGGCGCTCGATGGCGGCGAGCGCCGCTTCGGCATCAAAGCCTTCCATCATCACCACGGTGCCGCCCAGCGACTGCACGGCCATCGACCAGCCCAGCGGTGCGGCGTGATACAGCGGCGCCGGCGACAGATAGATGGTGTCGGCGGTCCAGCCGTAGAGCGCGGTGCCGATCATCGCGAGCGTATTGGGGGCGGCAATGTCGGGATCGACGACGCCGGCGCGCTTGACGCCCTTGGGCCGACCAGTGGTGCCCGACGAATAGAGCATCGCGCTGCCCGACGTCTGGTCGGCAATCGGCGTTGCCGGATAGCGGGCACGCGCCGCCTCGAAATTTTCGAAACCGCTGGCGGATTCGCCGAGCACATACAGGTTGCTGGTACCGGCCTGCGCGGCGGCGGGCACGGCGGTGCCGAGCAGGGCAGTCGAGGTCACGAACGCCTTGGCCTGGCAATCCTGGAGGATGTAAGCGACTTCGTCGACGGTCAGCTTCGACGACAGGCAGGTGAAGCGCAGCCCGGCGCGCTGTGCGGCCCATAGCAGTTCGTAATAGCGCGGGTGGTTTTCGATGAAGAAGGCGATGCCGTCGCCGGCCTGCAGCCCGATGGCGCGGAACAGTTGCGCGCCCTGGTTCGAGCGGTCGTCGAGTTCGCGGTAGGTCACCGTCTCGCCGCTGCCGGCCATGATCAGCGCGGCCTTGTCGGGGTTGGTCTGCGCGTGAAGGTAGGGATGCATGGCGGGTCTCCGGTCGGTCGAAGTGGGGACGTGTGTGGTTGACGTAAGCGTCAAGTCTCAATGGGCTTTATGTCGTGCAGGGGCCCCGCGTCTATACCCTCGTGACGTTGCACCCGCCGCAGATGTTCAAATGTTGTGCGCCTAGGGTTGTGCCGGTTTCATCATCGCTTCGTAGAGCGCGCGATAGACCGGCGGAATGTCCTTGGCCTTCATCGGGCCGAACGTTGCCCGCGCGGCCTTCAGCCGGGCCTGCATGTCGGCGAGTACAGCGGGATGCAGTGAGGCGACGCTGTAGTTTTCGCGGGCATCGGACGCCACGTCGTAAAGCTGCGGGGAGCCCATTTTTTCGATCGGCAGCAGCACGCTCCGATAATATTCGGCAGCGACATATTTCCAGCGCTGGGTGCGGACGCCG
>CALDHQ010000433.1 GCA_937894055.1 uncultured Polymorphobacter sp. | reverse complement strand
TGCTCTTCCGATCTTATCGGTGATCGCGCTTTCCTGCGACCGGAAGGACGGCGCCGAGCGCGCGCTCGCCGAATGGGGCCTGAAGAACCTGCGCGTCGGCTACCGGCTCGACGTCGAAGACGCGGACTTCGATGCGGGGAACGTCCAGCGCCTTTGCCATCTGATCGGCAAGCTGGGTGATCGCGCCCCGAAGACGCTCGCCATCGAGAACGTCGCCGGACTTCTGTCATCCCACAACGGCCGCGACTTCGCGACCCTCGTGAATGAACTCGCCGACGCCGGCTATGCGACCCAGCGGCTTGATGATTTCGGGCGCTGGTGGGACGGCGCGCCGGCGGACAAGCAGGTGCTGATCACCTTCGACGATGCCTTCGCGGATTTTGCCGAAACTGCCGCGCCGATTCTGGCGCAACACGGCTTCAGCGCGCTGGTGTTCGTGCCGACCGCACGTATCGGCGGTTCGGAAGACTGGGAGGGCGCCGATGTGCCGCCGCGCCGGTTGATGGCCGCGAACGATATTGCCGCCCTGGCGCAGGCCGGGTTCGAATTTGGCGGGCATAGCCGCACTCACGCCAACCTGACACGCATCGACACGGCGGCCTGCGAACGCGAAGTCGCCGATTGTGCGCCCGAACTGGCGGCGTGGACCGACGCTCCCGTCTCCAGCTTTGCCGCCCCCTATGGTGCGGTCAACGCAGCGGTCGTTGCCACTATCGCGCGGCACTACCGCTTCGGTTTCGGCACGCGGCTCGGGCGCGCGCAGCAGCGCCGCGACGCGCACGATCTGCCGCGCATCGAGATGCATTATTTCCGCGACCGCCGGCACTGGCGCGGGCTGCTCGATGGCCGCAATGGCTATCTGCGCGTCCGGCAGGGGCTGCGGAGCCTGCGTGAAAAACTGGGAGGCGGGTTTGGCTGACGCAAGCAAAGGCAGCCAGGATAGCCTGCTCCGGCGGCTGCTATCCCCGCGCCAGCGCGCGTGGATCGGCAGCATGCGCCGCAAATACGGGCTGCAATGGCCGCGCCGCGGCAGCGTGGCGTTCGGCGACCTGCGCCGCGTCACCCCGGTCAGCGCCAGCTTCGGCATGGAGCGCGGCCGGCCGATCGACCGCCACTATATCGAGGCGTTTCTGGCGACCAACGCTGACGCCATTAAGGGCCGCACGCTCGAACTCGGCGACCCGTTCTACATCAACAAATACGGTGCGGGCCGCGTCACCCAGCCCGAAGTGCTGCACTATGTCGAAGGCAACCCCGACGCCACCATCGTCGCCGACCTGACCAACGCGCCGCATATCGCCGACAACAGCTTCGACTGCATCATCTTCACCCAGACACTGCAGATGATCTGGGACATGAATGCCGCGCTCGATACTCTGCACCGCATATTGAAGCCCGGCGGCGTACTGCTGCTGACGACTTCGGGCATCTCCAAGATCGGCCGCCGGCTGGGCCGCGACGACTGGGGCGAATATTGGCGGCTGACCGCGCCCGCCGTCGAACGGCTGGCCGCCGAACGCTTCCCCGGATCGACCGCGGTCGTGACGCCGTACGGCAACGTCCTGTCGGCGACCGCCTATCTGCAAGGTCTGGCGCTCGAGGAACTCGAACCCGACGAGCTCGATTTCTGCGACCCCGATTTCGAGGTCATCATCGGCGCGCGCATCACCAAGGCCGCGCGATGAAGCGCGCCGTGTTGCTCGACACGTCGGTCGCTTCGACCAACATCGGTGACCAGATCATCATGGAAGCGGTGCGCGAACAGCTCGACCGGCCGTTGAAGGACGTGCTCATCGCCAGCGTCGCCAGCCATGACACGATGGGCGCCAAGGGCCGCGCGATGGTGCAGGCCGCCGATCTGGTGGTGGCGGGCGGGTCGAACCTGATTTCGTCGCACCAGTGGCTGCGCTCGGTGTGGCGGCTAAGCCCACGCGATGCGTTTCTGGGCATGAACGTCGTGCTGATGGGGGTGGGCTGGTACCAGCACCAGATGAAGCCCGATCCGTACACGCGCTGGCTGCTGCGCCGCGTGCTGCACCCGACGGCGCTGCATTCGGTGCGCGACAGCCAGGCGCAGGCGATGCTCGCGGCGATCGGCATCACCAACACCGTCAACACCGGCTGCCCGACGCTGTGGAACCTGTCGCCCGAGCGCTGCGCCGCCCTGCCGCGCGCGCGCGCCGACGAAGTGGTGACCACGCTCAACACCTATATCCCCGACCGCGCCGCCGACGGCCGGCTGATCGAAACTTTGCGGTCGCGCTACAAGGTCATCCACGCCTGGGTGCAGACCGCCGAGGACCATGACTGGCTGCGCAGCTTCGGCGACGACATCCGCATCCTCGAACCCAGCCTGTCCGCCTATGACCGGCTGCTGCGCGACGCGCCGAGCCTCGACTATGTCGGCAACCGGCTGCATGGCGGCATCCGCGCGCTGCAGCATGGCCGCCGCGCCATCATCGTCGAAATCGACAACCGCGCGCAGGAAATGGGCCGCGACTTCAACCTGCCGACGGTGGCGCGTGATGATTTCGCGCGGTTGGAGGCGATGATCGACGGCGACCTGGCGATTGCCGTCACCCCGCCGGTCGAAGCCATTGCGCGCTGGAAGTCGTCGCTGGTGGCGACGCTCGAGGCCGGTCGTGGCGGCTGAGGAACCGGTCAGTCGGCACGAATGGTTGGCGCTAGCTGCGATTCTGCTGCTGGCGCTGGTGCTGCGGGTCATCGGGCTCAACGCGCAACTTTGGTATGACGAAATCCTGACGCTGACCGACTTTGTCCGCAAACCCTATGGCGAGCTCGTCGGTGATTTCTCGTCGCTCAACAACCACATGTTCTATTCGCTGCAGGCACGCGCTTCGATACTGGCGTTCGGCGAAAGCGCCTGGGCGCTGCGGCTGCCGGCGATGCTTTACGGCGTCGCCAGCCTGGTGGTGCTGTGGCGCATGGGCCGCGAGGCTGCCGGCCGGCGTGCGGCCAAGCAGGTCGCTGCCAGCACGGCACGCGAAGTGGTGCGTAACGAGTTTGGCGGCACTGCGGTTGCAGCAGCCAGCATGGCCTGCACATCCACAGCTACTGGGCCGAGGACGGTGTGCACGTGCTTTCCGAGCATCTGCCCGACCCCATGTACTGCGGCTGGCCGGATCTGGTCTATGGCGGCCTGATTGCCATGCTGGTGGACTGCCATTCGAACTGGACGGCGATGGCCTACCACTACCGGGCTGAAGGGCGTGAGCCTGGCGGAGTTGGAGGCCGTGACGACCGACAATTTCTTCCGGCTTTTCACCAAGGCGGAGCGTTCCCGGTGCGCGTGACCATCCTTGGCTGCGGCACCTCGGCGGGCGTTCCGCGGGTGGGCGGACCGGGCGGGAAGGGCGAGTGGGGGGCGGCCAACCCTGCCGACCCCCGCAATCGTCGCGATCAGCATCGACAGCGGCAGCGCGCCGATCTCGTGATGAAGCCAGGCCAGCACCGCAAGCACCGTCGCGATCGACGCGGCGAGCCCTCCCAGGTCGCGCCGCTCGCGGCGGGCGCGCGCTGCGCGCGCACGCATCCGCGCAGCCAACACCGCCGCTCCAGGCGCGGTGCCAGCACTGCCCGCCCGTGTGCGCCCAGACACCGCATGCAAGAGTGTGGAAATGGCGGCGCCGTGTGGTGAGATGCGCGGGGTGGCCTGGGAGGGTGCCGCGGGCGTAGCAACGAGCGTAAGGCGTAGCAAGGACTCCGCGCCACCCAGCCGTTGGGCGTAAGGCGTACGGCGCGTGCACTCGGCAGGTAGCCATTAGGCGTACGGCGTAGCAGCGTTCCGCGGCGGGGCGGGCCGGGGGCGTGAGGCGTAAATGCTCCGCCGGCCCGAAATGGCGACCCCTGGTGGCGAGCGCGGCGGCGGCGTTGCGGGCTTGGGCGGCGGTTTGTTTCTCGCTGGACGGCGAATCCGCGAACAGAGGGATCGCGTCAGTCACGCTGGTGGCAAGGAGGTCGGCGACGGATTTGTCCTGCCAGCGGATGGCGAGGACTTCGGGTTTGAAGCGACGGCCTTCGCAGACGGGGCACGGGACGAAGACATCGGAGAGGAACTGCATCTCGACGCGTTCGTAGCCGAGGCCTTGGC
>CALDHQ010000432.1 GCA_937894055.1 uncultured Polymorphobacter sp. | reverse complement strand
GCTGGTTCACGGCATGTCCCGCCAGGATGCATGGAGCCGCGCGGTCGAACCGGGCCAGGATTCCGCCCGCATCCTGATGGAAGTGCCCGCGTTTGACAGTGACATCCTTTATTTTGTTTCTGCCGCGAGCGGGGCGGGATCCGTGGAATTGCCGCTGGATCGCGGGGTCATGGACAGTTCGGTCATTCGCTTTCAACGCGTCGGGCAGCGTGTGCGGCGTGTGGCGATCGGTGTTCGGCTCGGCGTCGCCGTCGCCCGTGCGCAGCGCCTGCAGCTCGGAGGCGTGGCCGGCCGTCATCTCGATGTAGGCCAGCACGGCGAAGTAGTCGCCGGCCAGGGCGTCTTCCCACTCGCGGGCGGAATTGGCCAGGCGCACCGTCAGGCCGAGCGGCGCCGCGCGGGTCTGGATCACCTCGATGGTCTGCGGGTGGCAGTCGCCGGCCACCACGAACACGTTGCTCTTGCTCCTGACGCTGCGTTTGGCCAGGGTCATGGCCTCGGCCGCGGCAGTGGCCTCGTCGAGCATGGAGGCGTTGGCGATCGGCATGGCGGTGGAGGCGGTACTCGGGCCGCTGCCGGCGCCGATGCTCCGCGGTTAGTCGTTTAACCTGCGCGTTCGGTGAGTTTCTGCGAGTCGCTCCTCACCGACAGTGTTAGGTCGCGTGAAGCCCATATGCGCTGGCCTTAACGACACCCGTGTCAGCTGTCTGCCGGCCCTGCCCCGGAACCCGCCATGCAGGAGCCGACCCCTTTGCGTTCATTCACATGCGCAGCGGAAGCGGCCATAAACTGTCGAAGCACTCGTTCTGAGGTGTCAGATGCCAACTTCATTGATCGGCCGGCTGGGTTTGTCGGTCCCTCTCGTTCAGGCTCCAATGGCCGGGGTTTCCACGCCGGAACTCGCGGCCGCAGTAGCGGAGCAGGGCGCGTTGGGGTCGATCGCCGTTGGCGCGACCGATGTTGCTGGCGCACGCGCCATGATTGAAGAGACCCGCGCGCGGACGAAGCGAGCGTTCAACGTCAACCTGTTCGTTCACGGCAGTGCCGTCCCGGACCCTGCCAGAGAAGCTGCCTGGCTCGACCGGCTCGCGCCCGTTTTCGCCGCATTCGACGCCAAGCCACCGTCGGCGCTCCGAACCATCTACAAGAGCTTCGCCAAAGATCCCGACATGCTGGCCATGCTGCTGGCGTTGGCGCCGCCCGTGGTCAGCTTTCACTTCGGCGTGCCCTCAACCGATATCATCACCGCCCTGCGCAGTCGGGGCATTGTGTTGATGGCCACGGCGACCAACCTCGCCGAGGCGCGCGCGATAGAGGCGGCAGGCATTGACGTGGTCGTGGCCCAAGGGATCGAAGCTGGCGGACACCGTGGCGTGTTCGACCCCGTCGCGCCCGACAACGCGCTCAGCATGGCTGCGCTGACGCGCCTTCTGGTGCTCAAGACCAAGCTTCCAGTGATCGCGGCGGGAGGCATCATGGACGGCGCGGGCATCGCCTCTGCGCTCGATCTGGGTGCAGTTGCAGCGCAGCTTGGCACCGCCTTCATCGCTTGCCCAGAGAGTGCTGCCGATGAAGCCTATCGGGCCGCCTTGATGGGGCCCGCCGCTTATCACACGGCCCTGACATCGCTCATTTCGGGCCGACCAGCTCGGGCGCTCGCCAATCGGTTCACCGAGCTCGCGGCTTCGATTGGCAATCTCCGTCCGCCAGATTACCCCATTGCGTATGACGCAGGCAAAGCGCTGCACGCTGCCGCCAAAGCGAAGGGGGAGCATGGGTTCGGTGCTCAATGGGCTGGGCAAGGTGCACCGCTCGCGCGCTCGATGCCCGCGGCGAAGCTGGTACAGGCGCTCCAGACAGAGTTGCAGAGCTGTCGAGAGACAGGCTGAGAGAGGTCGGTCCGCACAGGCCCCGAACCGAAAGCTGCCCAGCGGCTACTGACCAATATCCGGGTGCGAGGTCGTAGGATGTCCATGTCGCATAGACGCCCCCCGCGGGATCGTTAGCAGCCATGAAACTCTTAGCGACGCCAATGGCGGCTATGCCGATACTACGGACCAAAGGCGGACACACTGCGACCGGCCCCAAAGACTACGCTGAGGTCGCTGTCGACACACTCGATGCCGATCAATCAGGCAACGCAGCAGGTCCCGCTGAAGATCTGAAGATGGGGAAACTGGCTTTCCGCAGCTTCCGACTGCAACCCGGTGTATGGTGATCCCTACGGGAATCGAACCCGTGCTTCAGCCGTGAAAGGGCCGCGTCCTAACCGCTAGACGAAGGGACCGTAAGCGGGAGCCGGTGCATTAGTCGGCAAAGGCGAGGTCGTCAAGGTGTAGCTCGGCCGCGGGCGTTTTACCCCAATCGTCACGCTTGACGCGGCCCGCCAGATACAGCGGCCGCTTGCCGGCGCTGACCATCGCGACGCCCAGCGGCGTGTCGGCGGCGCGGAACGCCATCGCCTTGAGTCGCGCGCCGTCAGCCCCCGACAGAATCGCCCGCACGTGGTTTTCGCCGACGATGTCGCACTTGACCATCACCCACGGCCCGCTGGCGACGCGCGGCGCCGCCCAGCCCTGCCCGTACGGTCCGGCGGCATCCAGCGCCTCGGTCAGCGCCAGATTGACGCCGCGCGGTGCGAGCGCCGCATCGACCGACAGCGTCCGTGTCGTGCCGACGCGCGCCACCTCGCTGCCGAGCCGCGCATCGAGAAATTCGGTTAGTGCGGCAATCTTGTCGGTCGCCACCGTCAGCCCCGCCGCCATCGCATGACCACCACCGGCAATCAGCAAACCGCTGTCCTTCGCCGCGAGCACCGCGCCGCCCAGATCGACACCGGGTACCGAACGCCCCGAGCCCTTGGCGGTGCCGTCATCCTGCAGCGCGATGACGATCGCCGGGCGCTGCATGCGGTCCTTGACGCGGCTGGCGACGATGCCGATGACGCCGGGATGCCAGCCGGCGCCGGCGACCACCGCCACGGCGCCCAAGGCCTGCGCCGCTGCCATCTCGAGCGCCTGCTCGGTGACGTCGGCCTCGATCATCCGGCGTTCCTGGTTGAGCCGGTCAAGCTCGGCGGCCAGTCCCGCCGCTTCGTCAGGGTCATCGCAGCTGAGCAGCCGGACGCCGAGGTCGGACTTGCCGACGCGGCCACCGGCGTTGATGCGCGGGCCCAGTGCAAAGCCCAGGTCATGCGGTGTCGGTGCGCGCTCGATCTTCGCGACGTCGATCAGCGCGTTCATGCCGATGTTGCGCCGCGCCGCCATGACCTTCAGCCCCTGCGTCACAAACGCACGGTTGAGCCCGGTCAGCGGCACGACATCGGCCACCGTGCCGAGCGCGACAATATCGAGCAGGTCGAGAATCCGCGGTTCGGACCGCGACGCAAACCACCCGAGATCGGAAGAGCGTCGTGTAGGGAAAGAGTG
>CALDHQ010000431.1 GCA_937894055.1 uncultured Polymorphobacter sp. | reverse complement strand
TTCCGATCTTCGGCGGCAATGCGGCTGACGGCAGCAAGCACCGCTTGGGCACGCGGCGACAGGTCGCCGAGATTGCCGATCGGCGTCGCCACGACATACAGCGCACCGGGTTCGAGACTGGCATCGACCGGATGGTTCACGGGGCTCCGCAAGCGAGGGTCAGCAGCAAAAAGGCCATGTCATACTTTACTTGATGACCTCCCATGACCTCGTTGCTGCCGTGGCCCGGAACCGCCTGAAGCAGGCGCTGCCGGCGGTTCTCCTGCTCGGGCTGTCGGCCTGCGCCGGCACCAGCACCGGTGTCGTCACCCGTTATCCGGGCGGCTCGGTCAGCGAGCCGAGCGCGACGGCCAGCACGTCGTCGGCTGCGACGACCAGTCATGCCGCCGGATCTTCGGCAGCCAGCGCCGAAGCGGCCCTGGCGCGCGGCGATGCTGCCGGCGCGGCCGCTCGCGAGGCGCGAGGCCGCGGGCGACACGACGTAGTCGAGACGCTCGGCGACCTGCCGGACCTTCTCGCGCGTCACGGGGTCGACGTTCGGCAGACCGCGCAGCGCGCGCGACACCGTCGGCTGCGACACACCCGCGGCCTGCGCGATATCGAACGACGTAGGCTTATCCATTGCGCAAGCCGCACGCCGCGCGCGCACGTTCGGTAATCGCCGCGAAGCCAGGTAACCCCGCCGGCACCAGCCAGCTGCCACCGACGCAGCGTACCGCCGGATGCGCCAGCCACGCCGGTGCGGTGGCGAGCGTGATGCCGCCGGTCGGGCAGAAGCGCACTGCACCGAACGGGCCGGCCAGCGCCTTCAAGGCAGGCAACCCGCCCGAGGTTTCGGCGGGGAAGAATTTGAAACGGTCGAGCCCCATGTCGAGCCCGCGCATGATATCGCCAGCGCTCGCGACGCCGGGCAGGAACGGCACGCCGCTGGCAATCGCTGCACGGCCGAGCGGTTCGGTCAGTCCGGGACTGACGATGAACTGTGCGCCTGCTGCCAGCGCGGCATCAAGGTCGCGGCGGTTGAGCACCGTGCCAGCACCGACGATGGCGCCCTCAACCCTGGCCATTTCGCGCATGACTTCGAGCGCAACGGGGGTGCGGAGCGTCACTTCGAGCATCCGCAAACCACCGGCCACCAACGCCTCTGCAATCGGTGCCGCGTGCGCGACATCGTCGATGACCAGCACCGGAATCACCGGCGCGACCTGCATCAAGCTGTCGATATCGCTCATGCACCGGCTCCGTTTGCAAAAGCTGCCGCCGCGCCGAACAGGCCGGGTTGCGGATGGGTGATCAACCGCACCGGCAGCGCTGCCATGCGGGCTTCGTAGCGGCCCTTGGCGGCAAAGCGCTCGGCGAACCCCGATGTCGCCAGCCGGTCGGCGAGCCGCAGCCCGATGCCACCCGCCAGCACGACGGCATTGGCACCATGCGCCAGCGCCAGATCACCCGCCACCGCGCCGAGAATCCGGCAGAACCGGTCGAGCGCGCTGTTGAGCAACGCCTCCTCGCCCGCCAGCGCGGCCTGCCACAGCGTGCGGTCGTCGCGTTGCAGCACCGCGCGGCCCTCGATCGCGGCGAGCGCGGCGTAAATCGCCGCCAGCCCCGGCCCCGACACCAGCCGCTCGATCGAGACCCGGCGATATTGGCGGCGCAGCGCCGCAAGGATGCCGTCCTCGATGCTGTCGAGCGGTGCGAAATCGATGTGGCCGCCCTCGGTTTCGATGACATGCGCGTGGCCAGCCCGCCGCAGCAATTGCGCGACACCAAGTCCGGTTCCCGGCCCGACTATCGTCGTCACGCCGTCCGCCGGCACCTCGCTCGGCCCGCAGATGTGGACGAACGCCTCATCGCCGAGCTGCGCCACTGCATGGCCGATCGCGCCGAAATCATTGACCAAAGCGAAGCTTTCCAGCCCCAGCCGCTCGGCAATCAGCGCCGGGCGGATGATCCACGGGCTGTTGGTCATCTTGAGCACGTCGCCATCGATGGGTGCCGCCACCGCGATGCCGGCATGGCGCGGCAATGGCCGCCCAAGCCGCGTGGCAAATGCCTCCCACGCCGTCGGCAGTCCGGCAAAATCGGCGGTCGCCAGCGTCACGGGATCACCAAGCGCGACGACCCGGCCATATTCGACACCGGCAATCGCGAAGCGTGCGTGCGTGCCGCCGATATCGCAGGCGACGATTTCCATCACAGGCCCGCCGCCGCAAGCATTGCCGAGCCACCACGCTCGGCACCGTCGCTGCCGAAGCGCATGAACGCAAACAGTTCGCGACCGGTGCCGACGCCGGGCAGCGGCGGCATCGCATCGGGCCGCGCATCGAGCACGTCATCGGGAAGCAGCACCGACAGTGCGCCAGTAACGCCGCACAGCCGCACGATATCGCCGTCGCGCAGCGCCGCGAGCGGCCCGCCACCGAGCGCTTCGGGCGAAACATGGATCGCCGCCGGGACCTTGCCGCTGGCGCCCGACATGCGCCCGTCGGTAACCAGCGCCACCTTGAACCCGCGGTCCTGCAGCACGCCCAACGTCGGCGTCAGCTTGTGGAGCTCAGGCATGCCGTTTGCGCGCGGCCCCTGAAAACGCACCACCACCACCACGTCACGGTCGAGTTCACCGGCCTTGAACGCGGTGATGACTTCGTCCTGGTCGTTGAAGATACGCGCCGGCGCCTCGATCGTCAGCCGTTCGGGGGCCACCGCGCTGGTCTTGAAAATGGCGCGACCCAGATTGCCCGAGACCAGCCGCATGCCGCCGTCGGGGCTGAATGGGTCGCTGGCGGGACGCAGCAGCGTCGTATCGAGGCTGGCCGTCGGCGTATCACCCCACACCAGCTTGTCGTCAGCCAGCATCGGCGCGCGGGCATAGTCGCCAAGGTCGCGCCCGGCCACCGTCAGCACGTCGCGGTGCAGCAGCCCGGCATCGAGCAAAGTCGCGATGGTAAACGCCATGCCGCCCGCCGCCTGGAAGTTGTTCACGTCGCCTGACCCGTTAGGATAAACCCGCGCGATCAGCGGCACCGCCGCCGACAGCGCGTCGATGTCTTCCCAGTCGATGCAGATGCCCGCGGCGCGCGCGATGGCCGGGATATGGATGGCGTGGTTGGTCGAGCCGCCGGTGGCCAGCAGCCCGACCACCGCATTGACGATGGCCTTTTCGTCGATGACCTTGCCCAGCGGGCGATAGTCATCACCGTCCCAGCCGATTTCGGCCAACCGCTGTGTCGCCGCACGTGTCAACCGGTCGCGCAGCTTGGTGCCCGGATTGACGAACGCGGCACCGGGCATGTGCAGCCCCATCACCTCCATCATCATCTGGTTCGAGTTCGCGGTGCCATAGAAGGTACAGGTGCCGGCGCCGTGATAGCTTGCGGCTTCGGCCTCGAGCAGTTCCTCGCGGCTCGCCTTGCCCTCGGCATAAAGCTGGCGCACGCGCTGCTTTTCCTTGTTTGCCAGTCCCGACGGCATCGGCCCGGCCGGCACCAGAATCGCCGGCAGATGCCCGAAGCGTAGCGCGCCGATCAGCAACCCCGGCACGATCTTGTCGCAAATGCCAAGCAGCGCGGCGCCTTCGAACATGCCGTGGCTGAGCGCCACCGCCGTCGACAGCGCGATGGTGTCGCGGCTGAACAGCGACAGCTCCATGCCGCGCTGGCCCTGGGTGACGCCGTCGCACATCGCCGGCACGCCGCCCGCCACCTGCGCGGTGGCGCCGACCTCGCGCGCGAACAG
>CALDHQ010000430.1 GCA_937894055.1 uncultured Polymorphobacter sp. | reverse complement strand
CAGCGGCGACGAGCCGGTGCGCAAGATGCTGCAGGCCACCGGCGACATCGCCGTCGGCCAGCCCGTCGATATTGCGCTCACCGCCGATGGCGCCACCGCAGCCATCACCAACGAGGCGGCACTGCGCGCGCACGTCCGCGCCGCCACCCCCGCGGTCAAGGCGGCGTTCGTGCCGGTGTTCGCGCCGGCACCCGAAGCCACCCGCACCGCGCTGCAGACGCTGCTCGATGACGAACTCGCCGCGCTCGACCCGCAGACGCCGGAGCAATTCGCCGCCAGCTGGCTCGAAGTCGTCGAGCCGTTGCTCGGTGGCGAGGCGCCGCTGGTGCCGGGCGTCGTCGTCGAAGCCGATGTCGAGGCGCAAGCGCCGATCGGCGGCGGAGCCTTGCGCTACAAATTGCGCTACGGTCTGCGCGACTATGTGCCGGGCAAAAGCGCGCAGGTGTTCCACGACCTGACCGCCGACCCCGAAGACGTCCAGCGCTACGCCGCCGAGATGGTCGCGCAGATGTTCCCCGACGCCGCGCCCGGCCAGAACGAGGCGACCGCGACGCGTGCCATCCTGTCGCAAATGACCAGCGGCACGCAAATCACCAGCGATATCAGCCTGCCGACAGGGCTGCGCACGCGCTTCAGCACCGCCACGACGACCGAATTGCCGGGCCGCCCGAAGCGCATCGAAAGCCGCGAATGTCGGCTGGTCAGCACGAAGGTATTATAATACCTCACGCGAATCCCGCCTATTTCCTTGCATTTTAGCGCGACTTCCACGATAGACCCCGCGTCCGGCTCGCATTTCGCGGGCCGGTTTACGTTTGGAATACGCACCCATGCCCACCACTCTCAGCAAGGTGACGCCTGCGGCCAAGCCCGCAGAAGTCGTCAAGAACTGGCTGCTGATCGACGCCGAAGGCCTGGTCGTTGGCCGCCTCGCCTCGATCATCGCCAACCGCCTGCGCGGCAAGCACAAGGCGAACTACACCCCGCACGTCGACTGCGGTGACAACATCATTGTCATCAACGCCGAAAAGGTGCGTTTCACCGGCAAGAAGTCGGCTGACAAGGTTTATTATCGCCACACCGGCCACCCCGGCGGCATCAAGGAAACCACCCCGGACAAGATCCTGGCTGGCCGTTTCCCCGAGCGCGTGCTGGTCAAGGCCGTCGAACGCATGGTGCCGCGCGGCCCGCTTGGCCGCCAGCAGATGCGCAACCTGCGCGTCTTCAAGGGCACCGAGCATCCGCATGAAGCACAGTCGCCGACCGTCCTCGACGTCGCTGCGATGAACAGCAAGAACAAGGTGGGCGCATAATGTCCGACGATACCCTCGATACCCGCCAGTCGCTCGCCGATCTCGGCACGCTGACCGAAGCCGGCGCCCTGTCGACCGCGAATGACGGCGTTTCGCCGGCACCGCTGCGCGAACAGAAGATCGACGCGCACGGCCGCGCCTATGCCACCGGCAAGCGCAAGGACGCGGTTGCCCGCGTCTGGCTCAAGCCCGGCACCGGCAAGGTCACCGTCAACGGCCGCGACCAGACGGTGTATTTCGCCCGCCCGACGCTGCGCCTGGTCATCAACCAGCCGTTCTCGGTCGCCGACCGCATCGAAGCCTATGACGTTGTCGCAACGGTCAAGGGCGGCGGGCTTTCGGGCCAGGCCGGCGCCGTCAAGCACGGCATCGCCCAGGCACTGACCCGCTTCGAACCGGTGCTCCGCACCGTCGTCAAGCAGGCCGGCTTCCTGACGCGCGATCCGCGCGTCGTCGAGCGTAAGAAGTACGGTAAGGCGAAGGCGCGTAAGAGCTTCCAGTTCTCGAAGCGCTAAGGCACAAGCGCGGCCAGCACCGAACGGAAAAATTGCCCTTCGCGATTTT
>CALDHQ010000429.1 GCA_937894055.1 uncultured Polymorphobacter sp. | reverse complement strand
GATCTTCGACTCGGTGCCGTTGGCCAGCCGCTTGATGTTGTCGGCGTGGCGCCACCACAGCAGCACCGCCATCGCCGCGAACGCGATGGCCCAGCCCGGTGCGCCAAGAAAATAGCCCGCGACCGGTGCGGCGACCGCCGCCGCCAGCCCGCCGGCCGAAGAGTAGCGCGTGATCGCCGCCGCACCCAGCCAGACCAGCGCGACGCACACGCCGATCAGCGGCGCAGCAGCAAACGCCACGCCGAGCAGCGTCGAAACGCCTTTGCCGCCCTGAAACTTGAGCCATACCGGGAAGCAATGCCCGGCAAACGCCGCGACGCCGGCAATCTGGGCTGCCTCATAACCGGCGAAATGCTGCGCCAGCAGCACGGCCGCTGCACCCTTGCCGGCATCGAGCAGCAGCGTCGCCAGCGCAATGCCCTTGCGTCCCGTCCGCAGCACGTTGGTCGCGCCGATATTGCCCGAACCGACGCCGCGCAGGTCGATGCCCTGGCCGCGCGCCAGCAGCAGCCCGAACGGAATCGACCCCAGAAGATAGCCGATGACGGCCCAGATGAGCGGATTGGTCAGCATCATGGGCGCGATGCTAGCCGCGCGCCGCAAGCTTGGGTAGCGGCATTTGCACCGAATTGGCGGCGGCCACACCGCAGCCCGGTTGCCGTGTCATCGCCAATGCGCCGCGGCTATTCAGGCGATGAAGCCGGTGGCGGGCTTGAATCGCTTCCACACCAGCCAGCCAATCCCGATGAACAGGAATTGCACAACGACGCGGATGATCGCCGCCGCATGCGGCGTGATGACCGGATCGTCGCGAAACAGGTCCCAGATATGCAGCGGCAAATAGCCGGCGCACAGCGCGGCAAAAGCCAGTCCGGCCACGCCGCGGGTGCGGGGTACCAGCGCGGCAATCGCGATCACCAGCTCAACGACGCCAGTCGCGTAGATGATCGGCAGCGCCGGCAACGACCAGGGAATGAACCCGAGCAGATACGTCGGATTCCTGAAATGCAGCAGCGTGCCGCTACCCATCACAAACGCGATCAACGCGCTCATCAACCAATACAGGATCTTCATGCTTGCCCCCCTGAGCGCATCGCGGTGTTCGGCCAATCGCTGCGTTGTCGCCCGTCGGCAGCAATCGGCATCAAACCGAGTGGATGTTAGAGGCGCGCCGCGTCATTGGGTAGCAGCTTTTCGCCCGCACTGCCGGTCACAGTTGCCCGCCGCGCGCCACGCTCCTAAGACGGTGCCATGACCGACCGCCTCTCGATCGCCCTTGCCCAGTCGAACGCCAGCGTTGGCAATTTGCGCGCCAATGCCGATGCGATGCTGGCGCAGCGTGCGGCGGCGGGTGATGCCGACCTGCTGGTCACCCCCGAACTGTCGCTGATCGGCTATCCGCCCGAAGATCTGGTGCTGAAGCCGGCAGCTGTGACGGCGTGCGCCGAAGAGCTCGACCGGCTGGCGCAGGCGACCGCGACCCCCGGCCCGGCGATGCTCGTCGGACTGCCGTGGCGCGAGGACGGCAAGCTGTACAACGCCATGGCGCTGCTCGACGGCGGCCGCATCGCGGCGATCACCAAAAAGCACGACCTGCCCAACTACGGCACGTTCGACGAAAAGCGCGTGTTCTCCGCCGGTCCGCTGCCCGGCCCGCTGGCGTTCCGCGGCGTCCGGCTCGGCGTGCCGATCTGCGAGGATATCTGGACGCCCGACGTCACCGAATGCCTGACCGAAACCGGCGCCGAAATCCTGGTGGTGCCCAACGGCTCGCCGTTCGAAGTCGGCAAGGATGACCGCCGCCTCAGTCTCGCGGTCAGCCGCGTCACCGAGACCGGCCTGCCGCTGATCTACCTCAACCGTGTCGGCGGGCAGGACGAACTGGCGTTCGACGGCGCGAGCTTTGTGCTCAACGCCGACCGCAAGCTGGCGTGGCAATTGCCCGATTGGGACGAGGCGCTGGTCCGTACCGACTGGACGCGCGGGGCGAATGGCTGGACCTGCGCGCCGGGGACCATCGCCAAGCTCGATGACGACCCCGCCGATATCTACCACGCGATGCTCGTCGGCCTGCGCGACTACGTCAACCGTAACCGCTTCCCCGGCGTCGTGCTCGGGCTGTCGGGCGGCATCGACTCCGCGCTGTCGGCGGCCGTTGCGGTCGATGCGCTGGGCGCCGACCGCGTCTGGTGCGTGATGCTGCCGTCGCGCTTCACCGCCGATGACTCGCTGGAGGACGCCGCCGAATGCGCGCGCATGCTCGGCTGCCGGCTCGATACCGTGCCGATCCGCCCGGCGATGACGGCGTTCGATGACATGCTGGCCCCGCTGTTCGAAGGCCGCGACCGCGACATCACCGAAGAAAACATCCAGTCGCGCATCCGCGGCCTCGCGCTGATGGGCATTTCGAACAAGTTCGGCCCGATGCTGCTGACCACCGGCAACAAGAGCGAGATGTCGGTCGGCTATGCCACCATCTACGGCGACATGGCCGGCGGCTATTCGGTCTTGAAGGACGTCTATAAAATGACCGTCTTCAAGCTCAGCGACTGGCGCAACCACAATTTCCCGCGCCTCGGCCTCGGCCCGCGCGGCCCGGTCATGCCGCAACGCGTCATCGACAAGCCGCCGACCGCCGAACTGCGCGAAAACCAGAAAGACCAGGACAGCTTGCCGCCCTACGAAATCCTCGACGCCATCCTGCTCGGGCTGGTCGAGGACGAGCTGTCGGTCGATGACCTCGTCGCGCGCGGCCTCGACGGCGACACCGTGCGCCGCATCGAACGCCTGCTCTACAACGCGGAATTCAAACGCCGCCAGGCGCCCCCCGGCGTCAAGATCGGCCACCGCAACTTCGGCCGCGACCGGCGGTATCCGATTAGTAACGCGTTCCGCACGAGTTGACGGGGCAACCCGCTAATTCCATACCATTGCTCAGAACTCCCTGTCGGACGAGGTACGATGTCGCTCAGTCTTTCAAAGATAGTACCTGACTACTTGAAGGCACATCAGGGTGAACAGTTTAAAGCGCGTGATATCGCTCTTTGGATCGTCGAAAATTATCCGAAGGAATGCGAGAAAAAG
>CALDHQ010000428.1 GCA_937894055.1 uncultured Polymorphobacter sp. | reverse complement strand
GCGGTCGGTGGTTTTGTGGAACAGCCGCCAGTCGGTCGGCGTGACGGGCAGGGGGGCGAGTGCGACGCTGACTGTGTCGGCAGGTGGCGGCGCGGCATCGACCTGCACCGCGAACGCGCCCGACGCCGCGATGAGAAGGCGCACGCGCGCCGGGCCGTCGCATGTCACGGCATCGATTGCCGCACTGATGGCGTCGAAATCCGCGACGTAGCCAAGATATGCCAGCGTTTCCACCGCGCGCGCCAGATGCCGGTCGCGGCGCAACATGCCCGCGCCGGGCTCCCAGCGCAGCGTTTCGATGACATCGGCGCGCCCGCTGGTGCGCCGTACGAACGCCGCCTTGTCGAGGCATTCCTGCCATTCGGCGGCGGCGGTGCTGTCGGCGACGATGCCCGACCCTAGGCCCAGCCGCGCCGTCCCGTCACCCAGCACCAGCGTGCGGATCGCGACATTGAACGCCGCCTCGTCGCCCGAAATATAGCCGATGCTGCCGGTGTAGAGGCCGCGCGGGGTCGCCTCGACCTCGGCGATGACCTCCATCGCGCGGATTTTGGGCGCGCCGGTGACCGATCCGCACGGGAACAACGCCGTCAGCACATCGACGGGGGTGATGCCGGCGGCCGCCTGCGCGGTGACGGTCGAGGTCATCTGCAGCACCGTCGGATAGCGTTCGACCTTGAACAATTCGGGCACCGCGACGCTGCCCGCCACCGCGACGCGCGACAGGTCGTTGCGCAACAGATCGACGATCATCAGGTTTTCGGCGCGGTTCTTGATATCGGCGGCGAGCGCGGTCGCGGCGGCGTCATCGGTCGCGCGCGTCGGGCCGCGCGGCGCGGTGCCCTTCATCGGCTTGGCCTTCAACCGGCCGTCCTGCAGCGTGAAGAACAGTTCGGGCGAAAAGCTCAAGATCCAGCGCGCGCCGGTGAAAATCAGCGCGCCATAGGGCGCCGCCTGTGCGCCGCGCAGCCGCCGGTACAGCGCCAGCGGATGACCCCCGAACGCCAGTTGCGCCTGGAACGTCGCATTGGCCTGATAAATGTCACCCGCCGCAATCAGCGCGGCGATGCGGTCGATCATCACCGCGTGCGCGGCTTCGCTGATGCCGGGCTCGACGTGGCCCACCTGCGCGCCACCCGCGACCGCCAGCCAGCCGTCGAGCGTCTCGGCGCCGATGCGCGCGACTTGCGCGAAGCGCCCGAACCACAGCAGCGGCAGGCCGTCTACAGGCACGCGCGCGCGGCTCGCGAGTTTGGGCTCCAGCGCATAGCCCGCCTCGAACCCGATGAACCCCGCCAGATGACCGGACGTGCCGCGCATCGCTGCCAGCGCCGGCACGACTTCGGCGGCGCTATCGGCGCGAATGACCGCTTCCAACCCAGTAAACAACCGCGCCCGCGCCCCGCGTTCGCGGGCGTCATCGAGCAGCACGAACGGCTGGGTCGGGTCGAAATCGGGCAGCATCAACTGCCTTCATAGCGTGCTGCATCGCCGCCGTCGCCAAGTTCGGTGGCGCCGCCGATGGGGCGTCAGCGGGAAATGAGGGAGCTCGTGGTCGGGCTTTGGCGCCCCCACCTATTGTTGTTTGCGGCTATCCTGAAAGACGCGCACGCCATAGCCAAACAGCGCCGCCGCGACGGCCACGGCGAGCAGGATCAGCACATCATGCGTCTTGTCATACGAGGCCATGCAGCAACCGATTTGCGGGTCGACGATCATCGTTGTTGCGGGATTGGTCTTGGAATTGGTCAAGAACAGCATGTATTCATATTTTTCGGCCGGCGGAAAATCGGGAATATTCAGCGTGACCTTCTTGGTAGTCCCGCCAGTGTAGGTCCAACCAGTCGGCATAGCGCCCGGTAGGCAACTGCTTACGCCGGGTTCAACCTTATAGACACAAATGGGCGCGTTCTCGCCGGTGCCCTGTTTGAGCCGGTAGTGCCCGTCGACAGAGTCCTTCAGCTTGATGGTGGCTTCGGCACCATTGGCTGCGGTCACGAGCCAGATGTCGCCTTTGGTGTCGACCTGACCTTTGGCGTCTACAGCG
>CALDHQ010000427.1 GCA_937894055.1 uncultured Polymorphobacter sp. | reverse complement strand
GCGACGCCTGTTGGCGACCACCACCAAAAACCGTGCGGTCGATCGATGCGCCAAGGAATGACCCGACAAGCCCGCCGAGCGGACCGGCAATCGCCGTCCCGACTGCCGTCAATACAAGCGTCGCCATCGTTCAGCACCCTTCTGGAAATCGGTAGCTGCCGAGCAAGGCCCAGGCAGGATCGGCGGGCGCTTCGACGACGCGTCCAACACCGGCATGGGCATGAACGAATTGCGGATCGCTGCGGCTGCCGCATGGTGTGTCGCTGACCTGCACCGCGAGGTGTCGCTGCCCCGGCGCCGGCGCGAACAGCCAGACATCGCCCGCTGCGGCAGGCGCAACGCGGCGCAACCCCAGTTGGGCAAGTAGCGTGTCAATCAGTGCCTCGTTATCGCCACCTAGTTGATAAAGCGGCAAATTCGGCAGCGCCAGGCCAGCGGCCCGGGCCGCCACCAGCGCCACCCCGACGCAGTCCAGCGCTAGCCCCGGCACCCGCCCCTGGCTGCGGAAGCGCGTGCCGATACAGGCCCGCACCGCTGCAACGATCACCTGCGACTGCGGGTGCGCGCGAGGTCCCGCCATCATACCCCCGGGAACCTGGTCAGCACATCGCCGCCAGGCACGTGCGGCTCGCCGCGGAAGTTGGCGGCATTGGCAAAGCGCACGCTGCAGGTTGCGAAGCTCTTGTCACAACCCTCGCGGATTTCGACGCGCGTGCCGACAGACAGTGCAAACGGCAACGGCTCGAACAGTTCGATTGTCACGCCAGATGCAGCTGCAATGCGCGCGTCGATGCCGGCGTTGTCGCCGCTGAGCGCGCGCAACCGACCGTTTGCAAAGCCGTCGAGCGGCCCCGATTCGAGCTCGAATGTCTGCCGGTCGATGACGCGGGCGACGTGCACCAGACGCAGGCGCTGCGCGAGATCGATGCGGCAGCGTGCATCGCCCAACTCGGCGCGGCATTCGGGCGTATAGGTTTCGATTGCGGTCGCTTCGAAATCCGCCGTCGGCCCGCGCAAAGCGGCGGTAAAACTGCCGCCGCCGCCGCTCAGCCGCCGCGTCACTTCGCCGAGCCGGCCGCGCGCCAGATGGAACCGTCCGGCCGCAAGATTGCTCCAGTCGACCATGAAGATCTGCACGACGGCGGCATCATAGCGTCCGGCGGCCAGATCAGCGGCAGTGATGGCATCGGCCGATAATCCGCCGTCGACTTCCATCGTATCAACGTCGAGGCCATCGGAAACCATGATCGCCGACGGCGCCATGCCGGGTGCCGAGGTGTAGTGCAGCCCGTCGATGATCAACGCGGCGTCGTGCGTGGTGAACCCCAGCGCGACGCCGTCGCTGCGCACGACACGCCAGCACAGCGCCAATTTGGTCAGCGCCGCGCCGAGTTCGGTTGTGCCAAGACCGCTCATTGCCTCAGGCCTCCCGGATTTCGACAAGCGGTACCGACGGGACATCCCCAGTCTGGTAGCCGGCGAGCGAAACATCGATGCGGTCTTCGGCAAAGCGCACCGGCACATCGAACAGGAAGCCCGCCGAGACCGCGATGCCTGCTGCCGGGGCCACGTCGAAATCGACGGCACCGGTTTCATCGAGCGCCCAGCCGGTCAGGCGTTCGACGCCCGCCAGCGCAACGCGGACGCTGCCGGGCTCGGGCCGGGAAATCCGGCGCTGCTGGGCATCCTCGTCGCCATAGGTCTTGGTCAGTTCGAACCGGGTGCGCATGCCGTCGCCGAACCCGAGCGGCTGATCGAGCGGCGTCGGGGACAAACTGTCATCGCGCGAGCTATGATCGAGCGGGTCGCGAAACCGGAAGCCATGCGCCTGGCCGCGCCGCGCCCGGAAGAAGCGGATCAGCGCTGCCAGATCGGCTTCCGACCGCACACCCACCCCGGCGTCATAGTGTAGCCGCGCGTCCGCCCAGCTGCTGTTGCGCTGTTCGAAGCCCGACGAGGTCACCGCGACTTGCGTCGAAAACTGCGGGCCGCCGGTCGCGCCGTAGCCGAGCTCGAGCGGGAGATCGGAAGAGCGTCGTG
>CALDHQ010000426.1 GCA_937894055.1 uncultured Polymorphobacter sp. | reverse complement strand
GTGGCCCATTACCGCGCCATCGCCGCTGCGTCCGGACTGCCGATCATCGTCTACAACAATCCCATCGCCTACGGCATCGACATCAGCGCCGACATGCTGCGCGAAATGGCCAACGAGCCCAAATTCGTCGCCATCAAGGAATCGACCGGCGACACCAGCACGATGCCGTTGGCCTCGCCGACCCGCTGGTCGTCCTCGCCGTGGCCGGGCGCAATATGCACAAAGCCCGTGCCGACTTCGGTCGTGACGAAATCGCCGGGGAGCATGGGGCGCGGCTTGGCGAAGAACCCGCCGAGCGCGTGCATCGGGTGGCGGGCGATGGTTCCGGCGAGGTCGGAGCCGTTGTATGCTTTGCTTAGCCCGTGTCGCAGAAGTTCTTCGGCGTCATTCGGCATATCGGGCGTATCTAGAAGGCCGAGTCCGGCCCTCGTCAGGAAGGACTCAACTAGGTCGAATGCGACCAGATATTTGCGGCCATCCGTCGCATTTATCAACCAATACGCCACCTCCGGCCCATAGGCCAAAGCCTGATTGACCGGGATCGTCCACGGCGTCGTCGTCCAGATGACGGCTTGTGCGCCGACGAGTTCGGGGATCGGCGATTCGACAATCTCGAACCCGACATCGATCTGCGTCGAGACGATGTCCTCATACTCAACCTCGGCCTCGGCCAGTGCGGTCTTTTCGACCGGCGACCACATCACCGGCTTCGAGCCGCGATACAGTTGGCCGCTGGTGGCGAATTTGAGCAGTTCGGCGACGATGGTGGCTTCGGCTTCGAAGTCCATCGTCAGATAGGGGTTGTCCCAGTCGCCGTTGATGCCGAGGCGCTTCAACTGCTCGCGCTGCGCGTTGACCCAGCCCTGCGCATAGGCGCGGCATTCGGCGCGGAAGACGACCGGATCGACCTCGTCCTTGTTCTTGCCTTGCGCGCGGTATTTTTCCTCGACCTTCCACTCGATCGGCAGGCCGTGGCAGTCCCAGCCCGGCACGTACGGCGCGTCCTTGCCGAGCGACGATTGCGTGCGGCAGACGGTGTCCTTGAGGATGTGGTTGAGCGCGTGGCCGATGTGCATGTCGCCATTGGCGTAGGGCGGGCCGTCGTGGAGGATGAACTTCTCCTTGCCGCGGCGGCTGTCGCGCAGCGCCTGATACAGGTTCTCCGCCTGCCAGCGCGCCAGGATTGCCGGCTCCTTTTCGGGCAGGCCGGCTTTCATCGGAAAGTCGGTGCGCGGCAGGAAGACGCTGTTGCGATAATCGGGTTTTTCGGGACTGGTCATACGGCGGCGTGTCTAGCCACACCCGGGGGGATTTGTCGAGTGTGGCCGCAGGCCGCGTCAGGCGCTGCGGGTGGCGACCCAGCGTTCGTGGAACGCCGGCGCATAGGCGCCTTCGGGATCGGCGCGCACCATTTCATCGAGGATGCGCGCGTCATCGCCGACAAGGATGCGCCATTGCCCCGCCTTGACGGCATCGAGGATGATGGTGGCGGCCTGCGCGGCGCTCGTCGGCGCCGAATCGCGGAAACCGGCGTTGACGACCATCGCGAGCTGCGCATCGTCCATGCCCGCAGTGTCGAGCCCCTGCCGCGACAGCATCGTGCGGAAGTCGCGCGTGCCGGGGTTGATCGCCATCGAATTGCCGGCGATTTCAGTACCGATATGGCCGGGCATGACGACCGCCGCGCTGATGTGCGGCGCGTTGAGCCGCAGATCGGTAATCAGCGATTCGGTAAAGCCCTTCACCGCAAACTTCGCCGCCGCATAGGCGGTGTGCGAGGTTTCGGGGCCGATCGAGGCATAGAAACCGTTGACGCTCGACGTGTTGACGATATGGCCGCGCTCGGCGTTCATCAGCAACGGCAGGAAGGCGCGGACGCCGTGAACGACGCCGTAGAAGCAGATGTTGAAGGTGCGTTCCCAGCTGGCGCGGTCGCCCGCGACAAAGCTGCCGCCACCCGCCACCCCGGCGTTGTTGAACAGCAAGTGGATGCGATCGGTATCGAACGTTTTGCGCACGACATCGGCCCAGGCCATCATCTGGTCCTCGATCGAGACATCGGCGACATAGCAATCGACCTGCGTGCCCTGTGGCGCCGATTCGAGGCACAGGCGGCGCGTTTCGGCCATGTTGTCGGCCGAGACATCGCACATCGCGACGCTGCAGCCTTCGGCGACCAGCTGGCGCGCCAGTTCGCGCCCCATGCCGGTGCCGCCGCCGGTGATCACTGCAATCTTGCCGGCAAAATCGATCGTCATGTCTTGTTCCCCAATCGCGTCCGTCGTGCCGCCTAAACGCGCGGCAGCGGCAGTTCGGTCAGCTGCAGCAGCTGCTTGCCGACATTCTTGCCCTCGAACAGCCGGCGCAGCGTGGCCGGGCAGTTTTCGAAGCCGTGCTGGACGTCCTCGATGGTCTTGAGCTTGCCTTGCGCCATCATCGTTGCCAGCGCCTGCACGCCTTCGGCAAAGCGCGGTGCATAGTCGAGCACGATGAAACCCGTCATCGTCGCGCGCATCACGGTGATGTTCATATAGTTGAGCAGGCCGGGTGAGCGTGCGTCGCTGGTGTCGTTGTACGACGAAATGCCGCCGCACAGGATGATGCGCGCGCGCATCGCGAGGTTGGCGAGCGCCGCATCGAGGATTTCACCGCCGACGTTTTCGAAGACGATGTTGACGCCCTTGGGCGCCAGTTCCTTTATGCGGCGCGCGACATTGCCTTCGCGGTAGTCGATGCAGGCGTCGGCGCCGGCGACATCGGTGACGAAGGCGCATTTCGACGCGCCGCCGGCGATGCCGATGACCTTGCAACCGAGCGCCTTGGCAACCTGCACCACCACCGAACCGGTGGCGCCCGCCGCGCCCGACACCAGCACGGTGTCACCGGGTTGCGGCTTGCCGAGGTCGGTGAGGCCGAAATAGGCGGTCAGCCCGGTGATGCCGAACACGCCGAGCGCCTGTTCGGGCGTCACGCCGGCGTGCACGATGGCCACCGGACCGGTTTCGGTCATGCCGTTCGACACGACATATTCCTGCCAGCCGAAGGTGCCCTGCACGAGCTGGCCGACCTTGAACTTGGGGTTGTTGGAGGCGACGACCTGGCCGATGGCGCCGGCGCGGACGGGGTCGCCGATCTTGACCGCAGGCAGATAGGTATCGCCGCCGAGCCAGCCGCGCTGCGTCGGGTCGAACGACAGATGCGTGACGCGGACGAGGAACTCGCCGTCGCCCGGCTGCGGCACGGGGCCGCTGTCGAGTGTGAAGTCGCTGTCCTTGACGGCGCCGACAGGGCGCGCCGAGAGCAGCCAGCGGCGGTTGGTATCAGTCATATCGATCTCCCCAAATTTTGCGGGAGACTAGCGCGCCAATCGGCAAAGCGCGACGGTCAATTCGCGCTGCGCGCAATTGCCGCCGGAATTCAGGCTTCGGGGAGCTGCAGCGGCGGTGTCGCTTTGCGCGGTAGCCAGCGCTGCCCGAACAACGCCGCGCCCATGAAGCCCGGCAGCAGCGCCGTCTGCAGCAGCAGCGTGCGCCCCGCCGGATCGCCGATCAACCCCGCGACAGCGAGCGCTGCACCCATCGCCATGCCGAGCAAGCCAATGGTTTCGCTGCGTGCACCCGAAATCGGCGCGCCAAGCCGCGCCGCGACGGTGCCGAGGCTTTCGGGGCTGGTGCGCGCGGTTTCGCGCAGCGTCCGCATCGCCATGATCCGTACGGTGCCGGCAACGAGCATCCAGATGATCGCGACGATCGATGCAAATACCGCCAGCGGGATGAGTGTGTCTTCGAGCAGCATGGTTGACCTCCAATCTGTGTATTACAAGAATAATACGCAAAATGCCGGCAGGTCAACCGCGCGATCAGGTGGTGGCCGCATCGCGACTTGCGGCGCCAGCCGTTTCACGCGACACTGGTGTCGCGCCGCAGGCGAGCGTGGGGGAAGTCGACGTGCCCATCGAGATTGGCGAGTTGTTCAACGCGCCGAGCAGCCCCGCGCCCGGCCTTTCCGGGCTGACGCGGCGCTACACGCTGAGTGTCGATTGGGGTGACGGTGTCATCACCGATATCAACCATTTGTCGATGCTGCAGCGCGCGACGACGACGGCGGATGCGATGCCCGACGGCCTCGACGACCTTGATGCCCAGCGTCCGCGTTTCGCCGCGCATGTCACGCTCGGCCGCATTGCCAGTCACGACACCGACTTTTCGCGCTGGATCGAACGCGTCATGCCGGCATTGCAAGCACAACCGGTGCAGCCCGAACGCCGCGATGTGACCCTGGCGTTCAGCCCGCTGCAGGCGATGGGCCAGCCGTTCCGCATCATGCTCTTCGGCGCCTGGCCGTTCGATTACCGGATCGAGCCGCATTTCGATGAAGGTGGCGTGACGCTGATCGAGAAACTGACGCTCGCCGTTGCCGACTGGCGCCACATGGGACGCGATGCCGGCTGACACGATGGCAGCCGGCAGCGTCGCATAGATCAATCGAAGCGCAGGTCGCCGCCTTCGGGTTCGCGCAGATAGCTTTCGACCAGTGCGTCATCGACTTCGGCGAGCGTCGCCGGCGACCATTTCGGCGACTTGTCCTTGTCGACCAGCTGTGCGCGCACGCCTTCGAAAAAGTCGTGATGGTGCTTGATGGCGCAGACCATGCGGTATTCGTTCTGGAGCGCTTCCTCGATCGAGGCGTGGCGGCCCATGCGCAGGCCAGCTAGGCTGAGCTTGCATGACGTCGGCGACATTTTGGCGATGATCGCGTGTTGCGCCAGTGCCCAGTCGTCGCCACCGGCGAGCGACTCCATGATGGCTTCGACGCTGTCGTGCGCGAAGTGATAGTCGATGGCGTCGCGCAGCGCTTCGAGCGTGGTTTCGCCGGCAGGTGCGTCGAGCGTCGCGAGGATCTGGTCGACGGGCTCCTCGCCGTTCGCCAGCAACTCGCGCAGCAGCGGCAGGCGGTCGGACGGGATGTAGTGCGTCGCAATGCCGGCATAGACGCAGTCGGCGGCCCTGAGCCGCGCGCCGGTCAGCGCCAGCCAGGTACCGATGAACCCCGGCAGCCGCGCCAGCGCGTGCGTGCCGCCGACATCGGGGATGAGGCCAATGCCGGTTTCGGGCATGGCGAACAGCGTGCGTTCGGTGGCGACGCGGTAGCGGCCGTGGATCGACAGGCCGACGCCGCCGCCCATGGTGACGCCGTCGAGCAGCGCGACATAGTCGTCGGGATAGACCGCGACCGTCTGGTTCATGCGGTATTCGTCGTAGAAGAATTTTTCGAAATCGGGGCTGCCGGCGCGACCGAGGTGGTAGAGCCCGACGACATCGCCGCCGGCGCAGAACGCCCGGTCGCCGGCGCCGTCGATGACGACGACACTGACCTTGGCATCGCCGATGCTGTCATACAGCGCGGCCTGGATGGTATCGCACATCGCCTTGTTGAGCGCATTGAGCGCGGCGGGGCGGTTGAGCGTGATGAACAGCGCGCGGCCTTCGCGGCGGGTCAGGACTTCGGGTTCGGCGGCGGTATCGGTCATTGGGCTTCTCCTGCGCTGCCGGTGGCAGCGGTTGGCGGGACCAGATTGGCCTCGCCCATTTTCATCGGGCTGGCGCTGGTGCTGAGCCGCGCCAGCACCTTGCCGTTTTCGTCGAACATATCGGCTTCCATGAAGGCGACGCGCTTGCCGAGCTTGATGCAGCGGCCTTCGACGCGCAGCGGCTTGCCGGCGCGCGCCGGGCCGAAAAAGCTGACCTTGAGCTCGATGGTCGGCACCGCGATGCGCTCGCCCGAGTGGATGATCGCCGCATAGGCCGCCGCGTCATCGAGCATCGCCGTGACGAAGCCGCCCTGGACGCTGCCCATCGGATTGCAGAACTCAGGGCGCGGTTCGAAGGTCATCAGCACGCGCCCGGCCTTCGAATCGACTTCGAGAATGTTCATGCCGAGCAAGCGCGCCGACGGCGACATCCGGGCATTCATCGTGTCGCGCAACTGGTCGTCGGTCATCGGCATAGGTGTTGGTCCCGCAAAATCGTCACTTGGTATCAGTTGGCGGCGCAGCGTCCGCCACGAACAGGCTGGCGACAAACCCCAGCACCGAAACTGCAAACGCCACACCGACCAGCGCCGTCAAGGTGCCCAGCGAAAAATTGCCGGGATTCGATGATGCCGGATCGAACACCTTGCCGAAGAAGCTGCCGTACAGCATCCCCGCGCAGACGCCCCAGGCGCCGGTAAACAACGCACGGCGCTGCCAGCCGCCCCGCACTACGGCAATCGCCGCGCAGATCAGCAGCGTCCCCATCAGCATATCGTCGAGCCACGCCGTCGGCGTGCGACCGGCGCCCCATGACCGATACGCTTCGCCGATGATCAGCGACCCGCCGAGCAGCATCGCGACGAAGAAGCCGCCCGCCAGCACGCCCATCGCCGATGCCGCCAACTGGATCGCTATCCGAGCGCTGGCCAAGCAAAACGAGGAAGCCAAATACGCGATGGCTCAGATCGAGAAGTTTGCGCGCGAGACAGCATCACCAGACGCACCAGCGCAATCACGAGGTCCGTAAGCCGGCAAAGCAGCCGAAGGCCGGCGCTTGACCCCCCCCAGACCGGCGCGTAGGCGAAGCGGCTCAAGGAGCCGCGATCCATGTCCACCGCCGATCTCGCCGCAACCGCAAAAGCCTGGCCGTTTGAACAGGCCCGCGAGCTCAAGGCGCGCATCGAGAAGCTCGAAAAGGCAGGGCGTTCGAAAGACGCGCCCGTGGTCTTCGAAACCGGCTATGGCCCCTCGGGCCTGCCGCACATCGGGACCTTTGGCGAAGTGGTCAGAACAACCATGGTCCGCCGCGCCTTTGAGGTGCTGACTGCAG
>CALDHQ010000425.1 GCA_937894055.1 uncultured Polymorphobacter sp. | reverse complement strand
ATCGCCGCCTGCGCGCCCTCGTTGAGGCCGGGATACATCGCAAACGCCATGTTGGCGCTGGCGGAAAACTCCTGGAACACCGTGCCGATGATGTGCGGCATCCCCTGCCCGCCATATTCCGACGGCGCCATCAATGTGCCCCAGCCGCCTTCGACGAACGCGTCATACGCCGCCTTGAAGCCGTCGGGGGTAGTGACGCTGCCATCGGCATGGCGCGTGCAGCCCTGCAGGTCGCCCGAATGGTTGATCGGCGCCAGCACGCCCTCGCAGAACTTGCCGCCTTCCTCGACCACCGCCTGCACGACATCGGGGGTCGCATCGGCAAACCCCGGCAGGTTCGAATGCGCGTCGAGCTTGCAGACCGACTGCAGCACGAACAGCGTGTCCTTCACGGGAGCGCGGTAGCTGGGCATGTGAAAATCCTAGTTTGCGGCCGCTTTGGCCTCAGTTGGTCGCCGTGTCGGCAATCAGGCTTTCGACCATGTCGGCAAATTGCTGCAACTCGTCGATCGTCGCATCGATATCGGCGCGCTGTTCGGACAGCGCGGCAATGCGCGTCTGGCATTTTTCGATGGTGACGCGGCGCTGCTGCACGCGGCCGTCGCCAACATCGTACAGGTCGATCATCTCGCGGATTTCAGCCAGGCTGAAGCCGACGTTCTTGGCGCGCAAAATCCACGCCAGCCGCGCCCGGTCACGCCGCGAATAGACGCGGTTCTGACCCTGCCGCTGCGGCGAGATCAGGCCCTGATCCTCATAAAAGCGGATGGCGCGCGGCGTGATGGCAAAGCCCGTCGCGAGATCGGTGATGGTGAAACTTTCGGCATCCCCGGGCGGTGCGGGAATGGCGACAGTGGCGAAGTTCTCGAGCGTTTCTGGAGGCATGGAACCTAATTAGTTTACGTTAACGTCAGGGTCAAGAATACGGGTGCGTTTCAAGCCTTCACCCAAAGCGCCTTGACGCCGTTGAACGCCGCCGAAATGTTGCGCTCGATCGGCTGTCCGGCCAGCGCCAAATCGGGGAAACGCGCCAGCAACCGCGACAGCGCAATTTCCGCCTCGGCGCGCGCCAGCGGCGCCCCCAGACAGAAGTGCACGCCGCCGCCAAACGCGAAGTGCGTCTTGTCGAGCCGGTCGATGTCAAAGCTCAGCGGGTTGCTGTGCACCGCCGGATCTTGCCCCGCCGCCATCAGGAACGGCGTGATCGCGGTGCCCTCGCCGACGTCGACACCGCCAACCGCGCGCGGGCCGGTGGCAATCCGCAGTGACTGCATGACCGGCGGGTCAAGCCGCAGCGTCTCTTCGATCGCATCGACAATCCGCGCCGGCGCGGCCATGACCTTGGCGCGCTGTTCGGGGTTTTGAAGCAGCGCCAGCACGGTATTGCCGATCAGGTCGGTGGTGGTCAGGTTGCCAGCCAGCAGCAGCAGGTTGCACATCGTGATGATTTCCTGCGTGCTCAGCCGGTCGCCATTGTCCTCGACCGCGATCAAGGCGCTGATCAGGTCGTCACGCGGCGCGGCGCGGCGTTCGGCAATGGCGCGGGCAAAATAGGCGCTGAGTTCTTCGGAATTGGCCTTGAGTCCGGCAAGATGTTCGGGCGTCCGCAGCGGCGAGAAGACATTGGCGAGGCCCTTCGACCAGCGCCGGAAATCGGCGCGGTCCGCCGCACCGACGCCGAGCATTTCGGCAATGACGATGATCGGCAGCGGCGAGGCATAGTCCTCGATCAGGTCGAACTCTGCGGCATCGGCAACCGCATCGAGCAGCGCATCGGCCACCACGGCGATATGCGGCCGCATGCCCTCGATCGCACGGGCGTTGAAGGCATGCGTCACCAGCCGCCGCAACCGCGCATGGTCGGGATCGTCGAGCGCCAGCATCGAACGCGGTGCGTCGCGGTCCTCGGCGGTCATCAGCCGCTGGATGATCGAATCCGGTGCGGCTTTTCGGCCATCGACCGAAAGGCTGCGATCCTTGAGCACGGCCGCAACATCGGCGGCGCGGGTCAGCACGACGCGACCGAGTGTCGTATCGCGGTGGACAGGCTCGGCTTGTCGCAATGCGTCGAAATATTCGTGCGGACGGTTGCGAAACGTCTCGTCGAAAACCGTCAACTGCAGGCCCGTCGGTACGGCCGTGGTCATCGCATCCCTCCCCGCCGCCGGAATTTCTGCCCGGTCTGGCCTCGACAATGTCTAGGCTTTCGCCAGTTTACGCAATTCCCCGTTTTGATGGACGTAGCGCCCCGGCGTTTGCAGCTTCGCCAGCTTCACGATCGCAGCGGCAATGACATCGGCGGCAATCGCGCCGTAGCGCTCCGCCGGCCCGAACAGCAGCGGGTTGAGCCACGGCGCTGCGGCCTGGAACATCGCTTCTGCCGGCCGCCGGTCGGCACGGGGCCCAAGGATCAGCCCCGGCTGGATGACATCGAAGCGCGCGAAATTCATCACGCCGATGTCGCGTTCGACCTCGCCCTTGACGCGCGAATAGAACACCGGCGACGCCGCGCTGGCGCCGACCGAGCTGACCAGAATGAAATGCGTGACGCCGGCCGCCTGCGCCGCACGCGCAAACGCCAGCACCGCGTCATAGTCGACGGCGCGGAACGCCGGCTGGCTGCCGGCAATGCGGATGGTGGTGCCGAGCGCGCAAATCGCCACCTTGGCCTTCGGCAGCGGCGGCAGTGCGGCGAAGTCGGCAATGACCTCGGCCAGCGCCGGTGCGGTCTTGCCCGTCGCGCGCCGCGCAACAGCTACGACCGGCGTGCCCGCCGCGCATAACAAATCGAGCACGCGCGACCCGACCAGCCCGGTGGCCCCGGCAAGCAGCACGCTCATGCCTCGCGCACCAGCTTGCCGTCATGCAGGCGGCGGTAAAAGCAGCTGCGCTCGCCGGTGTGGCACGCCGGCCCGGCGGGCTTGACCTTGAGCCACAGCGCGTCCTGGTCGCAGTCGATGTGCATTTCGACGACCGTCTGGATATTCCCCGACGTGCCGCCCTTGTGCCAGACCTCGGCGCGCGACCGGCTCCAGTAATGCGCCTCGCCGGTGGCGATGGTCGCGGCCAGCGCATCGGCGTTCATGTGCGCCACCATCAGCAGCTCGCCGCTGTCGGCGTCGCTGGCGACGGCCTGGATCAGCCCGCGCTCGTCCCATTTGGGGTGCAGCACGGTCGATGTCTCGCGGTCACTGTCGCTCAATGCATGGCTCCTGTTGCAGCGATGTGACAGCTTGGGGGGAGACAAACGCCCGCGCCGCCACTATATGGCCCGAACGCTATAGCTGATGCGCGCAATGCTTGGGGAGTCCCGATGGACCTCACGACAAATCCGTTCGATGATGACAAGCTTCACGAAGAGTGCGGGGTCATCGGTGTCTACGGCAGCGAAGGCGCCGCCGCGCTGACCGCGCTCGGCCTGCACGCGCTGCAGCACCGGGGCCAGGAAGCCGCCGGCATCACCACTTTCGACGGCAAGGACTTCCACACGCACCGCGCGATGGGCCATGTCGCGGGCAACTTCGACAGCGAGGAAGTCATCCGGCGCCTCGTCGGCGACATCGCCATCGGCCACAACCGCTATTCGACCACCGGCGAAACGGCGCTGCGCAACGTCCAGCCGCTGTATGCCGAGCTCGCCTCGGGCGGCTTTGCGGTCGCGCACAACGGCAACATCTCGAATTCGGTCAAGTTGCGCCGCGAACTCATCCGCCGCGGCAGCATCTTCCAGTCGACCAGCGACACCGAAGTCATCATTCACCTCGTCGCCACCAGCACCTACCGCACCTTGCTCGACAAGTTCATCGATGCGTTGAAGCAGGTCGAAGGCGCCTACAGCCTCGTCTGCCTGACCGGCGAGGGCATGATCGCCTGCCGCGACCCGCTCGGCGTGCGCCCGCTGGTGCTCGGCCGCTTGGGCGACGCCTATATCTTCGCCTCCGAAACCGTCGCGCTCGATGTTGTCGGCGCCACCTTCCTGCGCTCGGTCGAACCCGGCGAAATGGTCGTCGTTAGCCCACGCGGTCTGCGCTCGCTGCGGCCGTTCGGCGTCATGCGCCCGCGCCCGTGCATCTTCGAACACGTCTATTTCAGCCGCCCCGATTCGGTCGTCGACGGTTCGTCGGTCTATCAGGTGCGCAAGAAGATCGGCGCGCAGCTCGCCATCGAAAGCCCTGTCGACGCCGACATGGTCGTCCCCGTCCCCGATTCGGGCACGCCGGCCGCCATCGGCTATGCGCAGGAATCGGGGCTGCCGTTCGAACTCGGCATCATCCGCAGCCACTATGTCGGCCGCACCTTCATCCAGCCCGGCGACCAGATCCGCAACCTCGGCGTCAAATTGAAGCACAACGCCAACCGCGCGATGATCGACGGCAAGCGCATCGTGCTGATCGACGATTCGATCGTGCGCGGCACCACTAGCCTCAAGATCGTCCAGATGCTCCGCGACGCCGGCGCCGCCGAAGTTCACATGCGCATCGCCAGCCCGCCAACGCGCCACAGCTGCTTCTACGGCGTCGACACCCCCGAACGTTCAAAGCTGCTCGCCGCCAACATGGATGTCGAGCGCATGCGCGAATACATCAAGGTCGACAGCCTGGCGTTCCTGTCGATCGACGGCCTCTACCGCGCGCTCGGCGAAGACCTGCGCCTCGACGACGCCCCGCAATATTGCGACGCCTGCTTCACCGGCGACTACCCGACCCGCCTCACCGATTTCGAGGAAGCCGAGGTTCCGGACCAGTTGAGCATGCTTGCCGAACGCATGATCTAAGCCAAGGCGCCGGCGCAACCCCAATCTACCTCGCTCATCCCGAGCGAAGTCGAGGGACGCGCGGCGGCCTCAGCGTGTCCCTCGACTTCGCTCGGGATGAGCGGCATTGGGTGCGCTGAATAACAACTTCAAACACGGAACGCCCATGGACCTCACCGGAAAAATCGCGCTCGTCACCGGCGCCAGCCGCGGCATCGGCGCCGCCACCGCCGAAGCGCTCGCCAGGGCCGGCGCGCATGTCGTTTTGACGGCGCGCACCGAAGCCGGGCTGGTCGAAGTCGAAGACCGCATCCACGCCGCCGGCGGCACCGCCACCATCGCCCCGATGGACCTGCGCGAATTCGACGGCATCGACCGGCTCGCCGGTGCGCTCGCCAACCGCTGGGGCAAGCTCGACATTCTGGTGCTCAATGCGGCGACGCTGGGCACGCTGACGCCCGTCCCGCATATCGCGCTGAAGGAATGGGAGCAGGTCGTGGCGCTCAACCTGACCGCCAATTTCCGCATGATCCGCGCCTTCGACACGCTGCTGCGCGCCAGCGACGCCGGCCGGCTGGTTGCCGTGACCAGCAGCCTTGCGGTCGCCCCGCGCGCCTATTGGGGCAGCTACGCCGCAACCAAGGCAGCGCTCGAAAGCCTGGTCGCCACTTATGCCGCCGAAATCATGAACATCACCAAGGTCCGCGCCATCAGCTTCGACCCGCGCGCCACCGCCACCACAATGCGCGCCCGCGCCTTCCCCGGCGAAGATGCAACGACCCTCAAGACCCCCGCCGATGTCGCCGCGGTGCTGGTCAAACTGCTGCAGGACGACTTCGAAACCGGCGGCCGCGTCGCCTATTGAGGCTACTTGCCCTTGCGCGCCTTCGTCAGCTTTTTCATGATCATGTCGCGCTTGAGCTTCGACAGATGGTCGACGAACAAAATGCCGTCGAGGTGATCCATCTCGTGCTGCAGGCAGGTCGCCAGCAGCCCGTCGAGCTCCTCTTCATGTGCCGCACCGTCGTAACCCAGCCACTTGACCCGCACCCGCGCCGGGCGTTCGACATCGCCGTACATTTCGGGAACTGACAGGCAGCCCTCGTTGTAGACGCCGTACTCCTCGGACTCCCAGACGATCTCGGGATTGACGAAATACTGCGGTTCGCGAATGTCGCGCGCTTCATCCTCGACTTCGTTGCCCTCGTCATCGACGGGCGTGATGCGGCGCTGCAGGTCGATGACCAGGATGCGCTCCGGCACGCCGACCTGGATCGCCGCGAGCCCGATGCCGGGCGCGTCGTACATGGTCTCGAGCATGTCATCCATCAGGGCGCGCAGCTCGTCGTCCACCTGTTCGACGGGCTGGGAGACCTGTTTCAGAACAGGATGGGGAACGACAAGGATTTCGCGGAGGGCCATGATGGCTTGCAGGTAGGTCAGCGCCTCCCCAGCGTCAAGGCAGAGGGGGCAGATCGGCCTCGGTGGAAAGCTTTGTCAGGGTCCGCACACCGGTCTCCACTGGCGGCAGTTCCGGCAAGTCTCGGCCCTCGTGATCGACCTTCAGGTCCTCGAAACGCCGTGCCTGGGTCAGGACCTGGGTCTCCAGCGAGCCCACGAACTGGTTGTAGCGACCCACGGCGGCTTCCAACGCCTTGCCGACCGAAGCGGCGTGGCCGCCCATCACCGACAGGCGTTTATAGAGTTCACGCCCCAGCTTGGAGATCTCCTGGGCGTTGGCCGCCTGCTCCTCGACCCGCCAGCCGTAGACCACCGCCTTGCAGAGCGCGAACAGGGTGGACGGGGTGACGATCACCACCCGCCGGTCCATCGCCTCGTTCATAAGGTCCGGCGCCCGGTCGAGCGCCGCCGCGAGCGCTGAATCCAGCGGCACGAACATGGCCACGAAGTCCGGCGAGGCGTCGAACTGGTCCCAGTAGGCCTTGGCCGACAGCCCCGCCATGTGGCCCCGTACGCTCTGGACGTGGCGCAGGCCGCAGGCCTCGCGGCTCAGGTCATCGGCGGCGTCCTGCAGTTCCAGGAAGGCGTTCAGCGAGCACTTGGCGTCGATCACGAAGACCCCGCCGCCCGGCAGCTTCACG
>CALDHQ010000424.1 GCA_937894055.1 uncultured Polymorphobacter sp. | reverse complement strand
CTGCTCCCCTCCCTGCAAGGGAGGGGTCGGGGGTGGGCTTTAGCTGCCGGTCAGCAAACGAGCCCACTGCGGACATTGGCGATCAAAAGCGCGGATTGGAGTTCCGCTGGTTCTTGGGAGGCGGAGCAACGACATCCCAATGCTCCACGATCTTGCACTCTTTGAGGCGGAAAATGTCCGCAATCGCGAATGCAGGCGCTCCCTCAGCCGGGGTAAACCGAGCATGCAAGAAAACGAGATCGCCTTCAGCAATTGTTCGCAACACATCCCAACGGGGCTGTGGCATCTCAGCAATCAGTTCCTCGAGAAAGGTTGCAGCCGCTTCGCGCGTGCCTAAAGGCACATCGGGTTTATGTTCGACAAAGCCAGGTGCCATGTATCGTTCGAAGGCCTGGCGAGGTTGACGGTTGATCAGGCCTTCCGTGTAAAACGCTAGCACAACGCGACGATTTGAGGCGGGCGAGTCATCACAAACCTGAGCAGCTTGAGCAGCGCCAACGGAAAGGGTTGCGCAACCGCCCAGAAACATCATTGCCGCCCTGACGGCTAACTTGTGACCTACCATCTGCACCCCTCACCCCTTCGGCGGAACCCTAGCACCGGAAGTTCAGCTTCCCACCCCATCCCAGACGCAAGCCAACAATCGGGTGCAGGCCTCAGGCCTGCCCGCCGGAGGCCCTTTCGTGCGCCCTTCAACGACCCCCAATCCGCATAATCATCTCCCAATTTTCATCAACGCTGGCGGCCCCCAGCGCAATCAGCTCGTCGGCGCGGGTGAAGTTGCGGACATCGATGTGGCCGATGCGCGGTGCCAGTTCGAAATCGGGCGGGTCGAGCGCCAGCGACTGGCGGGCGACGTGCATCATGATCAGGCTCAGCCCGGCGCGGCCGACGCGCGTCGGTGACAGGCCGCCGTGGCGCGCGGCGCGCTGGCGCCGCAGCCAGGTTTCGCTGCGGTTGGCATAGTCGCCCTGCAGGTTGACCGCGAGCACCGGCGCATTTGACAGCGCGCGTGCGGCGCGCACCGGCACCGGCGTCATCACGCCGCCGTCGACCAGCAAGCGGCCGTCATGGCGCACTGGCGGGAAGATGCCCGGAATCGCGATCGAGGCGCGGACGGCCGGGACGATCTCGCCGCGGGTGAGCGCGACTCCCTCGCCCGCCACCAGATCGGCGGCGACGACGGCGCACGGGATGAACAGGTCTTCGAGACGGGTGTGGCCGAACTGGTGGCGCAACTCGCGCTGGACGGCGCGGCCGCCGAGCAATGCGCTGCGCCCGAAATCGATATCGAGGAAGCGCATCATCGACCGCACATTGGTCGAGCGCGCCAGTTCCTCGAGCACATTGACGCGATGCGCCGCGAGACAAACTGCCGCCAGCGCGCCGATCGAGGTGCCCGACACCGCAACCACATCGACCTTGCGCGCCGCGAGCGCGTGGAGCACGCCGATATGCGCCCAGCCCAGCCCGGCGCCACCACCGAGTGCCAGCGCCAGTTTCACCGGCGGTCGCGCCTCATGGGGTCGCGACTTCGTCGAGCAGCGCCCGCGCGGCGGCTTCGTCCTCGGGCGCCACCATCACGCGGACGCCCGACACGCCGCCGATCAGCGACGCCAGCCCGGCATCGAACAGCACCGCCGTGATGCCCGCCGATGCGAGATAGCCGCGGACGATTTCGGCGCCGACTGAATCGAAAAC
>CALDHQ010000423.1 GCA_937894055.1 uncultured Polymorphobacter sp. | reverse complement strand
CACCAGCCCTGCCCCGGCAGCCCGTCGGAGGCGCGCACCACCAGCACCGCGAGTTCGGGGCGGCCGACGCCGCGTTCGAGTGCATCGACATCGCCGAGCAGCGCGCACAGCGCGCGCATCTTGGGGCGGGTGAAGGCGAAACCGAAGGCGTTCAGCACCTCGGCATAGGTCACCGGCGTCGCGTCGCGCGCTGCCGCGTGCAGCAGCGCTGCCAGCTCGTCGACTGCGATCAATGCTCTTGCGGCGTCCGCCGCGGCATGAAGTGCAAGCCTGCGACAATGATCGCCCCCAGCGCCAAGCCGAAGATACCGGCACCCGTCGCCCCGACCAGCCATTCGACGGCAGCGCTGGCGAACGGCACCGCGGCGCCTGCCGCAGCCGCGAGCGCGTGTATGCTATGTGCCGGCTCGGGGAAGCCCGACGTTTCCATGCCGTGCAACACGATGCCGCCACCGACCCACAGCATCGCGGCGGTGCCGACGGCGGCGAGCACGCGCAGCGAACGCGGCATGAATTTGACCAGCGCGCGGCCGATCACGCGGCCCGGTGCGGCAGCGCGGCCTTCGCGCTTGGCCAGCGCCAGCCCGACATCATCGGCCTTCACGATCAGCGCGACGGCGCCGTAGACCAGCACGGTGATGCCGACCCCGACCACCGCCAGCACGACGGCGCGTTCGACAAAGTTGCGATCGGCGACGCTGGCCAGCGTGATCGCCATGATTTCCGCCGACAGGATCAGGTCGGTGCGGATCGCGCCCTTGACCATGTCGTTTTCCATGACATCGGCATCGAATTCGAGCGCGTCACCGGGTGCCAGCTCCTCGGGATCGTGCGGGAACCACGCCTCGTAGAGCTTTTCGGCGCCCTCATACGCCAGATAGGCGCCGCCCATCATCAGCAGCGGCGTAATCGCCCACGGCGCCAGCGAACTCAGCGCCATTGCGCCCGGCAGCAGGTAGAGCAATTTGTTGCGGACGCTGCCCATGGCGATTTTGCCGACAATCGGCAATTCGCGCGCCGGACTGAAGCCGGTGACATAGCGCGGCGTGACGGCGGTATCATCGATAACGACCCCCGCCGCCTTGGCGCTGGCCTTGGTCGCCGCCGCGGCGGTGTCATCGAGCGACGCCGCCGCGACCTTGGCGATAGCGGCAATATCGTCGAGCAGGGCAATCAATCCGGTGGCCATGACGCCAGATGCCAGCGAAGGCATGGGCTTGGCAAAGCAAATTTCTTGGCGCGCCTGCTTGGCGGCTTTGACATGCGCCGGCCATGTGCGACGTTGGTGCCATGACCGCACCCTTTGCCAGCCCCGGACTGCACGATGCGCTGATCCTGCTGGCGGCGGCCGGACTGGTCATTCCGGCGTTCGCGACGTTGCGCATCAGCCCGGTCATCGGCTTCATTCTCGTCGGCATTGTCGTCGGCCCGCACGGGATTGGCGGCGCGCCCGACCTGCCCGGCTGGCTCCGCGAGCTGGCGATCAGCGACCCGCACGCGCTTGAGCCGCTTGCCGAAATCGGCGTGGCGATGCTGCTGTTCGCACTCGGGCTCGAGCTTTCGACCGAGCGGCTGCGAACGCTGCGGCGCTACCTGCTGACGCTTGGCCTGCCGCAGTTGCTGCTGTGCGCGGCGGCGCTGCTGGCGGTGCTGCTCGCCGCCGGCATCGCGCCGGTTTCGGCGGCGTCGCTGGCATTTGCGCTGGCGCTGTCATCGACGGCGGTGGGGCTGCAGTTGCTGATGTCGCAGGGGCGGCTCGACAGCCACGCCGGCCGCGACGCCTTTGCCATGCTGCTGTTCCAGGACATCGCCATCGCGCCGATCCTGCTGCTGATCGCCGCCAGCTCGGCGCCCGACGGCTTCGGCGTGACGCTGCTGCGCGGCGGGCTGGCAATTGCCGCGATCGTCATCATCGGCAAATTCGCGCTGCGGCCGTTGTTCCTGCAGGCGGCGCGAACGCGCAGCCACGAACTGTTTCTGGCCGCCGCGCTGGTGGTCATCATCGGCGCCGCCGCGGTAACCGCCAGCGTCGGGCTGTCGCCGGTCATCGGTGCGCTCGCGGCGGGCATCATGCTGGCCGAAACCGAATACCGCCGCCAGATCGAAGCGACTATTGCGCCGTTCCAGGGCCTGCTGCTCGGGCTGTTCTTCATTGCCGTCGGCATGTCGGCGAAGCTGTCGCTGGTGCTTGCCGAGCCGCTCAGGATCGTCGTGGCCGTGGCCGCGCCGGCCCTGTTGTGCGGCCTGGTCCTGCTGCGCTCGCCGCGACCTGCGACAGGATGACCCGGCCACCTGCCGGGCCGCACCTGGGACTACACGGCGAACAACAGCACCATCGGCAACATGGCGAACTTCGTCATCCTCGGCATCGAGTGGCGCACGGACAACTCGCAGGTCGTCTATATCAACGGCGTGAAAAAATACACCGCGCCCTCAAGCGGCATGAATGACGTGGAGAGCATCCTGCCTGCCTCGATGATCATCAGCACGAAGGTGGTGGATTGGTTGACGAAAAATGTGGAACTGGATGCCAGCGAGGCGACTTGGGACTACGCCCGGTATTATCAAAAGCCGGGCTGGACAGGCTCTGTGGATGGTGACTGGTCCAGGACGGCGAACTGGGGAGCGGATGGCATCCCCAGTGGTGGCTCGGCGGCGGTGTTTAACATGCCGAGCACGAACACGAGCGTCACGGTGACGGCGGATCAAAGTCTGCAAACGCTGAGCTTTGATGGTGCCACAACTCCGGCTTACAGCTTCAGCGGCAGTGGTGCCCTGCG
>CALDHQ010000422.1 GCA_937894055.1 uncultured Polymorphobacter sp. | reverse complement strand
CAGCGCGGCCTTGTCGGCGAAGTGGTTGTAGAAACTGCCTTTGGCAACGCCGGCAGCATTGACGATGTCATCGACCGCCAGCGCATCGATCGGGCGCTCGGCGAGCAGTGCCGCGCCGGCAGCGAGTAGTGCTTCGCGGGTGCGACTGCCGCGCGGGGTAGGGGTGGACGGCATCGGTGACTATCCGGTCAAAACTTTGTCAACACCCTACGGCCCTCTCACCGAATTACCAATAAAATTTGGGATTGCACGAATCGGCCAGGCGCGTCATAAAATGACTAAACAGTCATTTCAGCTTTGGGGAGCATGGAATTGAGCATCATCCGCATCGAAGATATCGCCCATGTCGGCTTCACCGCGCCCGACCTTGACGCGATGGCCGACTTTCTCGGCGATTTCGGGTTGCAGCCGGCAGGTGGCGATGCCGACACGCGCTACTTTCGCGGCACCGGCAGTGCGCCGTTTGTCCACCGCACGCGGCGCGGCGCAGCGGGATTCGCCGCGTTGGGACTGCGCGCCGAAAGCGTTGCCGACCTCGAAACGCTGGCCGCGGCCGAAGGTGTCGCGGTCGACGACTTCGATGCGCCCGGCGGCGGCAAGGTGGTGCGACTGACCGATCCCGACGGCTACACAGTCGAAGTCGTGGCGGGCCAGAAATCGGCGGCACCGCTGCCGCTCGCCGACTCCGCACCGGTCAACACCGCGCGTGCCAAAGCACGGCTGCGCGCCACCAAAACCAGCGTGGCACAGCCGGCGACGGTCGTGCGACTGGGCCATTGCGTGCTCGGCGTCAGCGACTTCCGCGCCAGCGAAGCGTGGTACAAGGCGCGTTTCGGTTTCATCACATCGGACGAAATCGCCGTTGCGCCGAATTTTTCGATCGGCGCGTTCATGCGCTGCGACCGTGGCGACACCCCGACCGACCACCACACGCTGTTCCTGCTGCAGGGGCCGGGCGGCGCCAGCTTCAACCATGCGGCGTTCGAAGTCGTCGACCTCGATGACCTGATGCACGGCCATGACCATTTGAAGGCCAAGGGCCGCGACCCCGATTGGGGCGTCGGCCGCCACATCCTCGGCAGCCAGATTTTCGATTACTGGCGCGACCCCTGGGGTCACACGCTAGAACACTGGACCGACGGCGACCTGTTCACCGCCGCCGACGGCTCGAACATCGCTGATTTGCCGACACTGATGGGCGTGCAATGGGGCATGAAAATGCCGGCACGCGGCTGAACCAACTTCAGGGGAGATTACCATGAAACTTGTGACTTTTTCGGCGGGTGCTGCGCCCGAACTCGGTGTGGTTATCGGCGACAGCGTCGTGTCGCTGTCGCGCGCCGCGCCGCAGCTGGCGACCGACATGATCGACCTCATCACGCGCTGGGATGACATCGCCGGCGAAGTCGCAGCCGTTGCTGCCGCCGGCGCGCACCGTTTCGCGCTCGACGCAGTCAAGCTTCATGCGCCGATCACGCGACCGGGCAAGATCATGGCGATCGGTCTCAACTACGCCGACCATGTCGCCGAAAGCAAAATGGAAACCCCCGCCAACCAGATCTGGTTCGCCAAAATGTCGACTGCGGCGAACGGCCCGTTCGACGCCATCCAGGTGCCCAAAGTCTCGCAGTTCCTCGACTATGAGGCTGAGATGGTCGCGGTCATCGGCAAGCCCGGCCGCCGCATCGGCAAGGCGGACGCGCCCGCGCACGTTTTCGGCTGGTGCATCGGCAATGACGCGACCGAGCGTGCCTGGCAGCACCGCACGCACCAGTGGACGCTCGGCAAATCGTTCGACACGCACGCGCCGTTCGGTCCGTGGATTACGACGGCGGACGATATTCTCGACCCGCACGCGCTGGGAATCCGCTGCTTCGTCAATGGTGAGCAGCGCCAGGCATCGAACACCAAACACCTGATTTTCAACGTCTGGGACCAGATCGAGCATCTGTCGGGCGCGATGACGCTTGAACCCGGCGACCTGATCTTTACCGGCACGCCGGGCGGTATCGGTGCAGCAATGGAACCACGCCAGTTCCTCAAGGACGGCGATGTCGTGCGCATCGAAATCGACGGGCTCGGCGCCATCGAAAACCCCTGCGCCAACGAGGTCTGACATGGACGCAGACGTCCTGATCATCGGCGCCGGCCCGACTGGCGTCGCGCTCGGCATCGCGCTGGCGCAGCACGGCGTATCGGTGATCCTCGCCGACAAGGCCGACGGCATCTACCCGCTGCCGCGCGCCGCGCATATCGATCATGAAACGATGCGCATCCTGCAGGCGCTCGGCGTCGGCGATGCGATATTCGCCAAGTCGCGCCCGTCGAGCGGCTATGACTTCCTGACCGCCAAGCGCGAGGTGCTGCTGCGCTTCGCCTCCGATCCGGTGACCAGCCCGTCGGGCTGGCCGATGGCGAACATGATCTACCAGCCGAGTGTCGAGGCGATATTGCGCAACCGGCTGGCGGCGCTGCCGAATATGCAGTTGCGGCAGGGGCTGGCATTTGCCGGCTTCACGCAGGACAGCGAAGACGTCACTGCAAGCTTCGAAGACGGCAGCAGCTTGCGCGCCCGCTACCTCGTCGGCGCCGATGGTGCGTCGAGCGCGGTGCGCGCCGCAGCCGGCGGTGGGCTCGACGATCTGGCGTTCGACGAGCCGTGGCTGGTGTTCGACGTCATCGTCCATGACGAAAGCCGCTTGCCCGACATCAACCTGCAGATCTGTGACCCGGAGCGACCGACGACGTGCGTGCTGATGGCGCCGGGGCGACACCGCTGGGAGTTCATGCTCAAGCCCGGCGAGACGCCCGAAAGCATCAGCACCCCCGAAACAATCGCGGCGCTGCTCAAGCCATGGAATGTCGACGGCGCGGTGACGCCCGAACGTAGCGCGGTCTACCGTTTCCACGCGCTGGTCGCCAAGGCGTGGCGGACGGGGCGCGTGCTGCTCGCCGGCGATGCCGCGCACCAGATGCCGCCGTTTGCCGGGCAGGGGCTGTGTTCGGGGCTGCGCGATGCCGCCAATCTCGGGTGGAAACTTGCAGCCGCCATCAACGGCGAAGCCGATGCGGCGCTGCTCGACACCTATCAGACCGAGCGCGAACCGCACGTCCGCGCCATCATCGACAT
>CALDHQ010000421.1 GCA_937894055.1 uncultured Polymorphobacter sp. | reverse complement strand
ATATGGCCGCCGCCAAGGTCATTTCGGGTGAAGCCGAGTTCGCCATCGGCGGCGGCGTCGAAAGCATGAGCCGCGTGCCGATGGGCAGCGACGGCGGCGCTTGGATGATGGACCCGGCGGTCAACCACAAGACCTATTTCATGCCGCAGGGCATCGGTGCCGACCTGATCGCGACGAAGTATGGTTTCAGCCGCAACGACGTCGATGCCTATGCGATGGAGAGCCAGAAGCGCGCCGCGCGGGCCTGGGCCGAGGGCCGCTTCAAGAACAGCGTCATCGGCGTCCGCGACGTCATCGGCGAGATCGTGCTCGACCATGACGAGCATATGCGGCCGCAGACCGACATGCAGTCGCTGGGCGCGCTGGCGCCGGCGTTCGAGGGCATGGGCGAGGCGATGCCGGGCTTCGACGCCATCGCGATGCTGAAGTATCCCGAAGTCGAGAAGATCAACCACGTCCACCACGGCGGCAATTCGAGCGGCATCGTCGATGGCGCCAGTGCGGTGCTGATCGGCAACGCCGAAATCGGCAAGAAATACGGCCTCAAGCCGCGCGCCCGCATCAAGGGCGCGGCGTCGATCGGTTCGGAGCCGTCGATCATGCTGACCGGCCCGTCGTTCGTCACCGAAAAGCTGCTCAAGCGGCTGGGGATGAGCGTCGCCGACATCGACCTGTATGAGTTGAACGAGGCGTTCGCCAGCGTCGTGCTGCGCTACATGCAGGCGCTGGGCATTCCGCACGACAAGATCAACGTCAACGGCGGCGCCATCGCGATGGGCCACCCGCTCGGCGCCACCGGCGGCATGATCCTTGGCACCGTGCTCGACGAGCTGGAGCGCACCGGCAAGCAGACCGCGCTGGTGACGCTGTGCGTCGGCGCCGGCATGGGCACCGCCACGGTTATCGAGCGCATTTGACCGCCTGAAACCGCTGGTTGCAGGTCCCCACGCCGCTCATCCCGAGCGCAGTCGAGGGACAGACCGGCGATGGACCAGTCCCTCGACTGCGCTCGGGACGAGCGAGGTCGGGTTATGAAAGGGAAGAAGTCATGACCACTGCCATTCACCAGAGCCTCGATGCCGATGGTATCCTGCTGCTGACGATCGACGTTCCCGGCCAGACGATGAACGTCATCACCCCCGAAGTGAACGCCGACCTCGCCGCAGCTGTGGCGCGCATCAAGAGCGATGACGCGGTCAAGGGCGCGGTGCTGACCAGCGGCAAGGCGTCGGGTTTCATGGCAGGTGCCGACCTAAAGGGCATGGCGGCGATCTTCGGCGATGGCGGCGGCGATCCGGCGAAGTCGAAAATGGCGAACCTGTTTGACGGCGTCTACGCGCTCAACAAGCAGCTGCGCGAGCTGGAGACCTGCGGCAAGCCGGTGGCGGTGGCGATCAACGGGCTGGCGCTCGGCGGCGGGCTGGAGTTCACGCTGGCCTGCCATTACCGCGTCTGCGCCGACAATCCGAAGATCGTGCTCGGCCTGCCCGAAGTGCTCGTCGGGCTGTTCCCCGGCGGCGGCGGCACGCAGCGGCTGCCGCGGCTGATGGGCGTGCAGCCGGCGCTGATGTACCTGATGCAGGGCAAGAACATGAGCCCGCAGGAAGCGCTAGGGCTCAAGGTCGTCCATGAGGTCGCGCCGCTGGCCGAAATCGTCGACCGCGCCAAGGCCTGGGTCAAGGCCAACCCGACCAAGGGCGTGCAGCCGTGGGACGAGAAGAGCTTCCGCTTCCCCGGCGGCGTCGGCATGGCGAGCCCGAGCTTCGCGCAGTCGTTCATGGCGGGCACCGCGGTGGTCGGCAAGCAGACCAGCTTCAACATGAACGCGCCGCTCGCCATCCTGTCGGCGGTGTACGAGGGCTCGCAGCTGCCGATGGACACGGCGCTGCGCGTCGAAAGCAAGTATTTCGCCAAGATTGTCGCCGACCCGCAGGCCGGCAACATGATCCGTTCGCTGTTCATTTCGAAGCAGGCCGCCGAAAAGGGTGCGCGCCGGCCGAAGAACATCGCACCGATGCCGCCGAAGAAGATCGGCATGCTCGGCGCCGGGCTGATGGGGGCAGGCGTCGCGATGGTCAGCGCGCAGGCCGGCATCGAGGTCGTACTGCTCGACCGCTCACAGGCCGACGCCGACAAGGGCAAGCAATACACCGCCGACCGGCTGGCGAAGAAGCGCACCAGCCCCGAAAAGACCGCCGAAATCCTCGGCCGCATCCATCCGACGACCGATTATGCCGATCTGAAGGGCTGCGACTTGATCATCGAAGCGGTGTTCGAGGACCGCGCGATCAAGGCCGATGTCACGAAGAAAACCGAAGCCGTGGTCGGGCCGGACACTTTCTTTGGCTCGAACACCTCGACCTTGCCGATCACCGGGCTGGCCGAAGCGTGGAGCAAGCCCGAGAACTTCATCGGCATCCACTTCTTCTCGCCGGTCGAGAAAATGCCGCTGGTCGAGATCATTGTCGGTAAGAAGACCGGCCCGGAAGCCATTGCCAAAGCTTTGGATTATGTCGCTGCCATCCGCAAGACGCCGATCGTCGTCAATGACAGCCGCGGCTTCTACACGTCGCGTTGCTTCGGCACCTATATCCAGGAAGGGCTGGCGCTGCTCGGTGAGGGCACGGTGCCGGCGCTGATCGAAAACGTCGGCAAGCAGGCCGGCATGCCGGTCGGGCCGCTCGCGGTGAACGACGAAGTCGGGCTCGACCTGTCGTACAAGGTGGCGAAGGCGACCAAGGCCGACCTCGGCGACGCCTATAAGGGCGGGCCAGGCGAGACGGTCATCGAAAAGATGAACGAGCTCGGCCGCTTCGGGCGCAAGAACGGCAAGGGCTTCTACGTCTATCCCGAAGACGGCAGCAAGAAGTACATCTGGCCCGACCTGCTGGCGACGGTGGCGAACGCTGCCGACGACCAGCCCGGCGCCGCCGCAGTCAAGGAGCGGCTGATGTTCCGCCAGCTCGTCGAATGCGCGCGCTGCTTCGAGGAAGGCGTGCTCGAAACCCCCGAAGACGGCGACCTCGGCGCCATTTTCGGCTGGGGCTTCGCGCCGTTCACCGGTGGGCCGTTCAGCATGATGGACACGATCGGCATCGCCAACGTCGTGGCGACGCTCGACCGGCTGGCGCAGCGCCACGGCGAACGCTTCAACGCCCCCAAGCTGCTGCGCGACATGGCGGCCGCCGGCGAGACCTTCTACGGCCGCGCTGCCGCGAAGAAGGCGGCGTGAGCGACGCGCTCGGCACGCCTGTCACCCTGCCGTCGGGGATCGGGTTCAAGAACCCGATTGCCAAGGCGGCGATGACCGAAGGGCTCGCCGGGCGCGACGGCCACCCCAATGAAGGCCATGTGCGGCTGTACCGGCGCTGGGCGGCGGGCGGCGCCGGGCTGCTGATCACCGGCAATGTCCAGGTCGACCGCCACCACCTCGAACGGCCGGGCAATGTCGTTGTCGATGCACCGCTCGATGCCGCCGCCCGCGCGGCGTGGCAGCGTTGGGCCGCGGCATCCAGCGATCACGGCGCCAAGGCCTGGGTGCAGATCAGCCACGCCGGACGCCAGACGCAGGTCGCTGTCAACAAGACCCCCAAGGCGCCGTCGGCGGTCAAGCTGAGCCTGCCCGGTGGCATGTTCGGCATGCCCGAGCCACTGACCGAGGCCGAAATCCTCGATTTGATCGCGCGCTTTGCCAATGCGGCCGTGGTGGCGCGCGAGGCCGGCTTTGGTGGTGTGCAGATCCACGCCGCGCACGGCTATCTGATCTCGCAATTCCTGTCGCCGCTCGCCAACCGGCGCACCGACGCCTGGGGCGGCAGCATCGAAAACCGCGCGCGCTTCCTGACCGAAACCGTCAAGGCGGTGCGCGCCGCGGTCGGCAATGACTTCGGCGTCGGCGTCAAACTCAACAGCGCCGATTTCCAGAAGGGCGGCTTTGCCTTCGAGGATTGCATCACGGTGTCGGGCTGGCTCGCCGATCTTGGCGTCGATCTGCTCGAACTGTCGGGCGGTAGCTACGAGCAGCCGGCGATGATGGATTTTGCCGGCATGGACCCGCCCGAGCGCCCCAAACAGGCGTCGACCGCGGCGCGCGAAGCCTATTTCGTCGATCTCGCTAAGGCGCTGATGGCCGGGCGGACACCGCCGCTGCTGGTCACCGGCGGCTTCCGCAGCCGCGCGGCGATGGCGCAGGCGCTCGCCGCCGGGATCGCCATGATCGGCGTTGGCCGGCCATTGTGCGGCGCGCCCGACGCGGTTGCCGACTTGCTGGCTGGACGCATCGACAGCCTGCCGCGCTTTGAAACGCAACTGCGTATCGGGCCGGGGCTGCTCGGGCCGAACTCGCCGCTCAAGCTGGCGCGCGCGCTCAACGGCTTTGCCGCACAGGCCTGGTATTATGTGCAGCTGCGCCGCATTGCCGCCGGCGAGCCGCTGGCGCTCGACATCAATCCGCTGATGGCATTCCTCTCCGAACAACGCGACGCCAAGACGCGCAGCTGACGCCACGCTTGTGTTGCGCGCCGCGTTGCGCCATCTGGCCGCGATGCGCCGCATCCTGCTTGCCCTTTTGCTTGTTCTCGTCGCGTTCGGCGTTTTCGGTTACGCTGGCGCGCGCCAGCAGCCGAAGGTCGTGCGCTACGACGTCGCACTGGCGGACTGGCCGGCGGGACAGCCGCCGCTGCGTATCGTCCAGTTGAGCGATCTGCACGGCAGCTGGCTCGACATGCCGCCCGACCGGATCAGCGGCATTGTCGCGCAGGTCAACGCGCTGAAGCCTGACGTCATCGTGCTGACCGGCGACTATATCGGCGGCAAGGTGTTCGATTGGCCCCACATTCGCCTTGAAGATTTCACCGACCGGCTGGGGAAGCTGCAGGCGCGCTACGGCGTCTATGCCGTCGTCGGCAATCATGACACGCGCTACTGGACGCGCTGGGCGTTCGACCGTGCCGGTATCCACACGCTGATCAACCAGCATGCCGATATCGGGCCGGTGATCATTGCCGGGCTCGATGATGCGACCAATGTCGGCAACACGGCGGTGGCGATGCGCACGTTGGTCGCGCAGGCGCAGGGAGACAAGCCGCTGCTGGTGCTGGCGCATGAGCCCGACTATTTTCCGTACGGCAGCGCCGCGGTTGGTCTGATGATCTCCGGCCACACGCACGGCGGGCAGATCAAGCTGCCGCTCATCGGCGCCAAAAGCCTTGGACCGTTCCTCGACAGCCATTTGCGCGGGCTATTCTATGAAGGTGGTCGCTGGCTGGTCGTGTCATCAGGCTTGGGCACGTCGATCGTGCCGATGCGCATCGGCGTGCGCCCCGAAATCGTCGTGATCACGGTCTCGG
>CALDHQ010000420.1 GCA_937894055.1 uncultured Polymorphobacter sp. | reverse complement strand
CGGCGTTGAAATGGCCTCGTCCTGGCCGAGCCGGTCGAGCAGGTCGATGAAGGCCTGCGGCAGCTTGGCGGCTTCGGCTTCGGCAAAGGCGACACGCAACAGCGCGCCGAGATCGCGTTCGGCGGCCGATTGTGCCGCAGCGCCGGGCAGGCGGCCGGTTTTGGGCGGGATCGAGGATGCCATGGTCGGGGCCTTTATGTTCGGGTTTGCGGGTGTCAATTCAGCCGCCGATACGCGCGGTCGAATTGAAGAACATCGCTTGCGAAATCGCCGCCTCGACGGTCGGCACCTGGAACGGCTTGGTGATCAGGAAGGTCGGCTCGGGGCGCTCGCCGGTCAACAGCCGTTCGGGGAAGGCAGTGATGAAGATCACCGGCACCGGGCGTTCGGCGAGCATCGCCTTGACGGCGTCGATGCCGCTGCTGGCGTCGGCGAGCTGGATGTCGGCGAGCACCAGCCCCGGCGGCTCGGCATGGAAGGCCGCCATGGCTTCGGTCAGCGTCGTGGCGATGCCGGTGACGTCATGGCCGAGGTCGCGGACGATGGTTTCGAGGTGCATCGCGATGATCGGTTCGTCTTCGATGATCAGCACGCGGGCGCGCGTCTGGCGCTCGATGTCGGCGAGTGCCTGCGCGACATGCGCGCGGACCTCGTCCTCGGTGCACCCGAGCAGCCAGGCGCTGTCGGTGACGGTGAAGCCCTCCATTGCACCGAGCAGCAGCGCCTGTCGCGATATCGGCATCAGCGCCGCGAGCCGCGCCGCCGCCACCGATTCGAAGCTGTTGCCGGTCTCGGCCGCGGCGGGACGGGGTGCATCGGCATCGAACACCGACTGGAAGCATTTGTAGAGACCGAGGTTGGGCGCGACACCGGCCGGAAACACCGTCGGATCCGCGACAATGGCCGTCAGCGTTGCCTCGACCAGCCGGTCACCCTGTTCCTGCGAGCCGGTGAGCGCACGCGCATAACGGCGCAGATAGGGAAGATGCGGGGCGATCTTCGTGGCAAGCGGCATTGCAGGGAACCTCTTGGTATTTGAAACATTATGACACTGCACAGCCGGTGCCTGCAGGTCTCGCCGGCACGCCGGCGCACTACATCAGGTCGATAACCCACAGGCTGAACAATGGTTCCACACCGGCAGAAATTTTTCACGCGAAGCCGATGATGGGCAACAATCGCCCATCCGATGCACCGCTGCGACAGGCCGTCATCAGGCCGCCCATGCTGCCCGATCCGCTTGGGCTTAGCACATTGCTGCACTTGGCGTATGATCCGGTTTTGGCCGTACCGGCGTCCGCACGGATCGCCGCGCTGCTGCGCCAGCTTGAATGATCGGCGCCCGTCGCGATGTCCCTGATCTCCCGCACCGCGTCGAGCCGCTTGCCCCTGTCGGTGCTCGTGCTGTTCGTCATGGCGATGATGATGCTGCCGCTCGGCATATTGGCGACGCTGTTGACCATGGCCGACTACCGCGCCGCCATCGCCAGTCCGGTGCCGCTAGCGCTGGCGCAATGGGCGCGGATTGCGCTGCCATTGCTGTTATGGGGGCTGGCGCTGGGCGGCGGCTGGGTGGCGCTGCGGGCGCTGACGATATTGCCGCTGCGCCATTTGCAACGGCTCGTCGAAGCTTCGGGACATGATGTTGACCATGCCGACTATGGCAGCCGCGAACTCGCGACACTGGCCGAAAGCATCGTCGCGCTGGCGGCGGCGGTCGATCGCCACAATGCCGAACTCGATGCCGCGCTGGTCGAACAGCGGCGGCTGACGCGCGAAGTCCATCACCGCGTCAAGAACAGCCTGCAGATCGTATCGAGCCTGTTGTCGCTGCATGCGCGCGGGCTGTCGACGCCGGCGATTGTCGCGACCTATGCCGCGATGCAGGCGCGGGTCAGCGCGCTGACGATGGTCCACCGCTGGATCTATGACGAACGCGGCGCTGATGGTGTGGACTTGCGCGCGCTGGTGGCTGACCTAGCCGGGGCGCTCGAGCTCAGCCTCGCCGGCCCCGAGCACAGAAGCGTCGGCATTGCGCAGCGCGATGTCACGGCGCTCGACATCGGGCCGGATACGGCAATTCCGGTGGCGTTCCTGATTACCGAGCTCGCGAGCATTGCGGTGCAGGCGAGCCCCGCCGGCCGCGTCATGCTGGCAATTGCCGCAGTGCGCGACGGTGCTGCTGTAGCGGTGACGATCAGTACCAACGCCTTCATCGGCACCGATTGTCTCGGTGCCGATGACAATGTCGCCTCGACGCGCATCATCTACGGCATGGTGCGCCAGCTGCGCGGAAAGCTGCACCACGACAGTGTCGCGGGCAGCTACCGGCTCGATTTCACCGACGCACGCTAGACGGTCGCGCCAGTCAGCCGCTTCCATAGGCGCACCGCGAGCGACGGCGTGTGATTGTCTGCGCCGGTTTCAACCGCGGCGCGCGCTTCGACAACGGCTGCGGCCATCCGCACATCGCGGTCGATCGGCCCGGCACGGTCGGGCACCATGCCTTCGTCGGCGGCGGTGCTGCGGTCGGCAAGGTCCTGCGCCCATTCGTCGAGCAGCTGCAGTTTTTCAGCACGTGACAGCGTCGTATCATCGACAATCGCCTGCGGGGTGTCGAAAAACGCCGCCGGGTCGCCGCAGACAATGTCGAACGGGGCGCTGGTGTCGTTGGTATCCATCTGAATTCTCCGCTTGGTTGACCCCGTCCAGACCAACGACGGCGGTGGTTGGTTCCGCCGCTGCCGCCCGTCCAGCGCGGCAAAGGAACCTTTTGGCGGATGATTTGTTGAACCTTGCAGTCAGTCCCCGGCACCGCGCCGGGGCAAGTTCAAGGATCTCTACATGCTGCGTTACGCTCTGATTTTCCTGATCGTCGCCATCGTTGCCGGCGTGCTCGGCTTTGGTGGCATCGCCGGCGCCGCGTCGCAGATTGCGGTGCTGCTGTTCTGGGTTTTCGTCGTGCTGTTCGTCGTGGGTCTGGTCATGCACCTGGCGCGCGGTCGCGGCGCCTCGCTCTAATTGCAGTGCGTCTCCAACCGTCAACCCAGGGGGGGTCGGCCATGTCCATTTCGCCCTATCACGATCTCGAAACGCCGAAGCCCCACCCCCGTGGCCAGCGCGCCTATTGGGGTGGGCTCGGCATGGTTCTGGTCGGCCTGCTGGCGATCATCAGCCATTTCGCCTTCCCCGCCTCCGAAACGCCCGCTTCGGCTGTGCCGCCCATCGCGACAAACGCAGCCGTCGCACGCTGAACATCGAACCCATTCATCTGGAAAGGAAATCGCCATGCCCATCATGAGCCTGCTTATCACCCTGATCGTCGTCGGCGTCCTGCTCTGGCTGGTCAACAGCTACATACCCATGGATGCCAAGATCAAAAACATCCTCAACATCGTTGTCGTGATCATCGTCGTGCTCTGGCTGTTGCAAGCCTTTGGCGTCCTTGGTTCGCTCGGCGGGATGCGCGTCGGTTAACGCCGGCCGCGCGGCGTGGTCACGCCAACTCCCCTGCAACGCCCCCCGCAGCGGCGTGACCACGCCAACTTTTCAAATTTAGCACTTCAAGGAACTGCCATGCACAAGACCCGAAACACGCTCGCCAAGCCGGTCCGCGAAAAGTCGGTGGCGCTGCTCAACACGCATCTTGCGGCAGCGATAGACCTCCATGCCCAGCTCAAGCAGGCGCACTGGAACGTTCGCGGTCCCGGGTTCTTCGCCGTCCACCAGCTGTTCGACACCGTCTCGGCCTCGGTCGAGGATTATTCCGACCTGATCGCCGAACGCGCCGGGCAGCTCGGCGGTACCGCCGAAGGCACCATCCAGGTCGCCGTCAAGCAATCGGCGCTGGTGCCCTATCCGCTCGGCATCGCCGATGAAGCCAGCCACATCTTCGCTGTGGCGGGCGCGCTCGCGGCGTTCGGGCAGATTATCCACGGTGCCATCGACGTCGCCACCAAGGCCGGCGACACCACCACCGCCGACCTGTTCACCGAAATCTCGCGCGGCATCGACAAGGATTTGTGGTTCGTCGAATCGCATGCCGCGCCGGGTCAATAAGCACCCATCCACGCCTTCAACCGAACCAAAAACAAGGGAATTTTCCATGAAACGCATTCTCATGCCGACGATCCTCCTCGCTGTCGCCGGGCTGACGCTCGCGGGCCTTGGGGCGTGCACGCCGACCGTCAGGGTCGAGGTCGCTCCCATCACCGTCTACGCCAAGCTGGACGCCAACGTCCGGCTGCAGCTGGACGAGGACGTGAAGGCCTTGATCCAGAAAAACCCGAACCTGTTCTGAGGAGACATGACCATGCAGGGACGTGATTTCTTCAACGTCGGCGCCGCCGTGATGCTGGCGCTGGCCGTGACCCCCGCCGCCGCCCAGGCGATGGACAGTCCATCGAATGTGGATGTGCCGCGCCCGATCTCGTCGAGGATCACCAGCGAGCGCGAGGTGGCGCGGTTGAGAATGGCGGCGGTTTCGACCATTTCGACCATGAAGGTCGATCGGCCCCGCGCCAGATCGTCGGCAGCTTCCAGCAACCGGGTTGCATCACTGGGCGAAAGCTCAACGATTTCAGGGATCAGCAGCGCTTGCGCCTTGATGCCAGTTTCCGCCATCTGCCGCTTCAACCGTTCGTAAACCAAACGCTCGTGTGCGGCGTGTTGGTCCACAATCACCATGCCGGTCGCGGTTTGCGCGATGATATAGTTTTCATGCACCTGCGCCCGCGCAGCACCCAACGGGTGATCGACCGCCTCATTGGCCTGCGCCAGCGCCTCGACCCGCGCGGTCGGGGCTTCGGCAAAACCGCTGATCGGTTCGGGCGCCTGATAGGCAAAGGACCGCGACAGGCTTTGCTGGCTTGGCCGCTCCATCTGGTAAACCCTTGGATAGGCCAAGGGTGCCGCAGCCGGTTCTGGCCGCATTGCCGAAAGCGTCGCATCGGCAACCGTCGAACTGGCGCGGTGCCCGGCGTGGCTTAGCGCCGTGCGCAGCGCCGTAATAATCAGGCTGCGCGCCGCTTCTGGTTCACGAAAGCGCACCTCTGACTTTGCCGGATGCACGTTCACATCCACCTGATCGCCGGGAACATCTAGGAAAACCAGGGTGGCCGGAACTTCTGCGAGCTGGGCTTTCTCTAGGACTTGTTGAATCACTCGTCCATAAGCTTTATCCAGTACGGGACGTCCATTGACTGTCACGTGCTCGAGTGGCCCATCAGCGCGCGCGCCGCAGCTTGGTTCACCGGTGTCGTATCATCGGCCGCCGCCACGCTGAAAATCTGGAGCCAGGGCACGAAGAGCGCATCCGCCGAGGGGAACGCAATGATGGTGCC
>CALDHQ010000419.1 GCA_937894055.1 uncultured Polymorphobacter sp. | reverse complement strand
GTGACGAGCACACCATCCAGGCCTACATGCCCCTGTCGCAGATGCCGACCTGGCAGGGTGCCGGTGACGGCCCGTCGCCGGCTGGCGGGCAGATCGTTCCCCGCTCGGTCATCCTGCGCGCGTTTGCCGTGTCCGATGGCGCGCAATCCTGGCGCGTGCTGCCCGGCGGGCTGGCCCGCGTGGCCGGCGCGCCCGAGGAACCCGGCGGGCCGCCGATCGGCCGGGCCGATGCCATCACTCATCCGCAATACCACCTGAAACTGCTGCTCAACCGCATGGGCGAGGAGCACGACGTCGCGCTCGACATCTGCGGGCGCGGGTGCTTTGTCGGCGTGGTCGGCGGCGCGGCGGGGCTGGTAGCCGAGGGGAAGTTTACGAGCGCGGAAGCGCGGAAGTTTCTGGAATTTTTCAGCGGCGGAAAACGCAGTTTTGCGCGCGCGCGGCGGACGGCGACGGACGAGACGGCGGAATGACGACGGCGAAACTGGCGTTCACGTGCGGTGATCCGGCGGGCGTGGGCCCGGAGATCATCGCGGCCTGGTTGGCAGCACATCCGGCGGAAGCGGCGGAGGTGGCGGTGATCGGGCCGGCGCGGTGGCTGGCGACGTTGGAGACGGTGGCGAAGAAGATCGCGGTGGGGCTGGAGGATTTTCTGGCGACGCCGGGTGCGCCGACGGCCGACGGGGCGCTCGTAGCTTGGGCGGCGATGCAGCGGGCGGCAGCGGGGTGCGCGGCGGGGGAATTTTGCGGCGTGGTGACCGGGCCGGTGAGCAAGGAGGGGCTGGCGCGCGTGGGCTACACGTGGCCGGGGCAGACGGAGTTTTTTGCGGCGCAGTGGGGCGGCGAGCCGGTGATGGCGTTTTGCGGTGGGAAGCTGCGCGTCGTGCTCGCGACGTGGCATATTCCGCTCGCGGAGGTCGCGCGGGCGCTGGGGCCACATCTGTTGCGGCGCACGATCGCGGCGGCGGACACACCCTGACCAGAGAGCGCCGACTGTGCCTTGGCGGCCTCGGCCTCGGCGCTGGCCAATTCGCTGCGCGCCTGCGCGAGTTCATGTTCGGCCTGCTGGTAACGTGCACGCGTCGTGAAGCCGGTGTCGAGCAGGCCCTTCTGCCGTTCAAGGTCGATTTCGGCAAACGACACCGCCTCGCGCTTGCCGCGCACATCGGCACCCTTGCCACCCGAAGTATCGCGCAACTGGCGGACCTGCAGGCGCGCCGACGCCAGCGCTGCGTCGGCTTGGGCTACGGCGATCTCGAACGGCTCGGGGTCGATGCGGATCAGCACGTCGCCGGCCTTGACGGTCTGGCTTTCGGTCACCCCGACAGCGATGACGCGGCCATTGACGTCCGAACTGACCGAGACCTTGTCCTGCTGGACATAGGCGTTGTCGGTCGAAACCTCGTTGCTGCCGAGCAACCACAGCGCCACACCGCCGGCAATCAGCAGCAGCGGCAGCGCCACCATCAGCAACGGCGTCCGCAGCCGGTCCCACAGGGTCCGGCGCTTGGCCAACTGCGCGGCGTCGATCCGGTCGTGCATCATGCCCGCTCCTGCTGCGGTGCGTCGGGCAGCGTGGCCGGGCCACGCGCCGAAAGGTTGTTCCGCAGCGCCGTCAGGCCATCATAAAGCGACTCGCGCAGCGGCAACGAAATGCCGTTGAGCGCTTCCTCGACTAAGTCCCCGCCGAGCTGGCGCAACTGGTCGAGGAGCGGTCGTGCCGGCTCGGTCAGATAAAGCTTCCAGGCGCGACGGTCGGCCGGGTCCGGGCGGCGCTCGACGAGTCCGGCTTCCTGCAGCCGGTCGACCATCCGGCACAGCGTGATCGTCTCGACCTCGAGATATTCGGCAAGCCCGGCCTGGTTGGTGCCTTCCTGCCGCGACAGTGCGACGAGCACCTGCCACTGCGCGCGGCTGACACCCAGTGCGCGCGCGCGCGCATCGAAGCGTCGCCGCAGCAGCCGCGAACAATCGCCAATCAGGAATCCGAGCGGGTCATCTTGCATGACCCACATATAATATACATTGCTTATTATGTGCAATGAGATTCAAGCTGCGGCAGGGCCCTCGCGTTCGACGACGAGCAGCCGCGCGCCGCCTGCCGACACGATGATATCGCCTGCTGCGGTGTCGGCGCTGGCAAGCCGCTTGCCCGCCACTTCGGCCGCGCCGGCGATGGCCGTGACGCGCGCCGCCGGCGCTTTCCAGCTGGCACCTGCGTCGAGGGTAATCTCGTACACCTGCACGCCGTCGCCTTCGGTCAGCCGCCGCAGGCTGCCGCCAACGAAGCTCTCGAGGCGCGGCTGAACCAGCGCTGCGTCACCGGCGAGGCGGTCGACAATCTGGCGCACGCCCTGCGTCTGGCCCGCAGCGCTGACCAGCACCGCATCGGCGGTCGCGACGATGACCAGATCCTGCACGCCGATGGTCGCCAGAATCGGGCCGTCGCTGCGCAGCAGGCAACGCTGCGTATCGACGGCAAAGACATTGCCGCTGCTGACGTTGCTGTCGGCGTCGGCGGGGCCGAGGTCGCGCAGCGCGTCCCATGACCCGATATCCGACCAGCCCATCGCCACCGGCACCACGGCGACGCGCTCGGCGCGTTCGAAGACGGCGTAGTCGATCGAGTCAGCGGGGCAGCCGGCAAAAATGGCGGCGTCAGGGGTCACCGTGCCGCCGTCGCGCCGGGCTGCAGAAAAGGCGCGCTGGCAGGTATCGCGCATCGCCGGCGCGTGTTTCGCCAGCTCTTCAAGCAATACATCGGCGCGCATCAGGAAGATGCCGCCGTTCCACGCATGGCGACCTTCGGCGAGCCAGCGCGTCGCGGTCGCCACGTCGGGCTTTTCGACGAATTTGACAACCTTGTTGACGCCGTCAGCGAGCCTGTCGCCGATTTCGATATAGCCATAGCCCGTCGCCGGATGGTCGGGCGTGATGCCGAAGGTCACCAGCCAGCCGGCTTCGGCGAGCGGCAATGCGGTGGCCACCGCGGCCTGCAACACATCGGGGCGCGCAATGTGATGGTCCGACGGCATCACCAACATCAGCCCTGCCGGATCGTGCTGCAGCACCTCCAACGCCGCGAGCGCGATGGCGGGTGCGGTATTGCGCGCGACGGGCTCGAGGATCAGCGCACCCGGCGCCGCGCCGATGCCGGCGAGCTGGTCGCCGATCGTTGCGGCATGCGCGGCACTGGCGACGACCAGCGGCGGATGGTAGCGCGCGCCGTCACCACATCGCGCAGCAGTCGCCTGCAGCATCGTCGCCGCTTCGGTCAGGCTGATCAGCTGCTTGGGCAAGGCCGCACGCGACACCGGCCACAGCCGCGCGCCGACACCGCCCGACAGCAGCACAGGCCAGATACGCTTTTGGGTCATACCGTCTCCGTTGATTGACGCAGCGCCTACTTGAATGCGACACCTGCGCCAAGCAGAAGTCGCCGCACGGCGGTGCCGGCGCTGCGATCAAGCCAAGGGAGAGGACGAAGCCACCGTGTTGACCGACGTCGGACTGTTCAGTCACACCGTCGCCGCGCTCGGCTTTGGCGCGCTGGCGGTCGTGCTGCTCACCCGGCGCGCGCAGAGCGGCACCAGCCTGTGGCTGATTGCGGCGTCGCTGGTCACCATGGTCTGGGCGCTGGTCGTCGTGCTCGCCGAACGTCGCGGCGGCGGCTGGCTGCTGTTGGCGTCGCCGGCCGAAACCATGCGCTCGGCGGCGTGGATCGCCTTCCTGCTGGCGGTGTTGCGGCGCAGCTGGCGGCTCGACGAGCGGCGGCGCTCGACGTTCCTGATTGCCAGCCTCGTCGGCTTTGTCGTGGCGCTGCAACTGCTGCTCGACATTGTCTGGGCACTCGGCGTGGTCCCGATCGCCAACCAGCCGCTGCTCGCCTCGACACTGGTCATCAGCCGCATGGCGATGGCGATTGCCGGGCTGGTGATGCTGCACAATCTGTTCGTCAATGCCGACCCCGAAAGCCAGGGCGAAGTGCGGTTGCTGTGCATCGGTCTGGCGGGCGTTTTTGCCTATGATCTCAACTACTACACGCTGATTTTCCTGTTCGGCAACCCGTCGGTCGACCTCTACAATATCCGCGGTGCGGTCGATGTCATCGTCGTGCCGCTGCTGCTGGTGTCGTCGAACCAGAACTGGGCGTCGCGCCTCCATGTCTCGCGGCAAGTGGTGTTCCACTCGCTGTCGTTCAGCATGATCGGCGTCTATCTGATCGCGATGGCGACGGCGGCCTATGGCCTGCGCCTCGTCGGCGGCGACTGGGGCCGGCTGCTGCAGATCACCTTCCTGTTCGCGATGGTGCTGCTCGCCGTCGTCGTGCTGGTGTCGCCGCGCTTCCGGGCGTGGCTACGCGTGCTGATCGCCAAGAACTTCTTCACCTACAAATATGACTACCGGCAGGAATGGCTGCGCTTCATCTCGACCGTGGCGGGCGCCGGTGCCGGGCTGGGCAGCCTGTCCGAACGCGTCATCCGCGGCGTCTGCACCGTCGTCGACTCGCCCGGCGGCGTGCTGTTCACGCTGGACGGCGAGGGCAATTATGCTGTCGCCGCGACATGGCGCTTCGACGGCTTTGCCGCGGCACCGCTGGCCGCGGACGGTGCGCTGCCGGGGTTTCTGGCCAACCGCCAGCGCATCATCGACCTCGACGAATTGCGCGTCGGCAGCGGCGACTATGGCGCGGTGCGCTTGCCGCCCTGGGCTGCGTCCGACCCGCGCGCCTGGCTGATCGTGCCGCTGACGCACCTCGAGCGCCTCGAAGGCTTTCTGCAGCGCGGTGTGCAGGTCGTCGCCTTCGCGCAGTCGCCACTCCAGGAAGCGGCAGGCGGCCTCGGTGTCGTTGTCGGTCTCGAACTTGATGCCGCGCGGCTCCAGCATGCGGCGCACGCCGTTGGGGTTGGACAGCGAGCCGTTGTGCACCAGGCAGAAGTCTTCGCCAGCGGTGAAGGGGTGGGCGCGATCCGGGGTCACGGCCGATTCGGTGGCCATGCGGGTGTGTCCCACCAGGTGGCTGCCGAGCAGCTTGGTGAAGTCATAGCGCTCGGCGACCTGGGCCGGGGTGCCGATGTCCTTGTAGAGGTCGATGCTGCGGCCGGTGGACATCAGGTGCAGCTTGGGGTCCAACTCCTTGATGAAGGTTTTCACGGGCTCGGCCGGTCCCTCAAAGCTCAGCACCATGTGGTTGCCCTTGATGACGGGTACAGCCCGCACCTTGAGCGCGGCGTTCACGGCGTCGTTCACATAGCCTTCGATGACGCTGTCGTCGAAGTGGGCGTAGCCGAAGCGTCCGCCACCGCCGCTGCTGCCGGTTTCGCGACGCACCTCGCCGGCGA
>CALDHQ010000418.1 GCA_937894055.1 uncultured Polymorphobacter sp. | reverse complement strand
GTCACGTCCATCTGGTTCGCCGGGGCCTCCAACCTCTACAGCCGCGAGTTCTACCGGCTGGCTTTCGGTAAACATCCGTATTCGCTGCGTTCATCCGGCGAGGTGGATACCGTCAGTCGCCTCCAAAGCGATGACCTGAAGGCGTTCCACCGGAGGCACTATGCTGCCGCGCAGGCTGTTGTGGCGATCATGGGCGACGTCACCCGCAAGGAAGCCGAAGCGATTGCCGAGCAGTTGACCCGCGCGCTGCCGAAGTCGGACGGTCAGCGGCTGGTGATTCCCGAGGTGCAGTCTTTGCCGGCGGCGGTGACCTGGACGGTCAGGGGGCCGGTCAGGTTGACCTCGCCCGCGCTGACCACGGTCCCCTGCCCCGCCTTCAACAGCGCGTCGAGTTTCGGGTCCATATCCATCAGGGGCGCTCCTTCGGGGCGGGCGGTGGCGTCAACCTGCCCGCGCCGCAGCCTTCACAGATCACGCGCCCACTCGGCTGCGTGAGCAGTCGTGGCGTCGCACAGTCGCAGGACGGCGGCTTGGTCATATCCAACGGCTCGTTTTGTCGGACTTGTCGCCACCGGGGTTCCCGACGTGCCGCACAAACTCGTACAGCCCGTGTTCCTTCAGGTAGCGTTTCTTTTCCTGCTTCGACGTGAAGTGGACCGGCGCCACGGGTGGCTTCGCCTTCCGCCGCGCGACCGACAAGGCCGGCAATATGGTGTGGCGCAACTGGTCGGGGAACCAGCACAGCTATCCCGCCGAACGCGCCGCGCCGGCCAATGAAATCGAACTCGCGGCGCTGCTGGCGTCGGCACCCGCGCCGATCCGCGCGGTCGGCGCCGGGCACAGCTTTACCGCGCTGGTGCCGACCGACGGCACGCTGCTGACGCTCGACCGCATGACCGGGCTGGTCGGGCATGACGCCACCGCGGTCACCGCCGAAGTCCGCGCCGGTACACGCCTGGGGGAATTGGGCGCCAGCCTCGCCGCCATCGGCCAGGAAATGCCCAACCTGCCCGACATCAACAAGCAGACGCTGGCGGGCGCGATTGCGACGGCCACGCACGGCACCGGCCACGGGCTGACGGCGATCCATGGCAAATTGCTCGACCTGACGTTGCTGACCGCGCAGGGCGTGCCGCTGACGCTGAGCCGCGACCAGCAGCCCGAGCTGTTCGATGCGGCGCGCGTCAACCTCGGCGCGTTCGGCATCGTGACGCGCATGACGCTGCAGAATGTGCCGCTGACGCGCGTCAAGAAGACCGTGACGATGGTCGATGCCGACAAGCTCATGGCCGATTGGCCGAAGCTGCGCACCGCGCACCGCAACGCCGAATTCTACCTGATCCCGTTCACCGGGCGCGGCATTTTGATCACGCATGACGTGACGAACGATCCGGTCAAACCGCGCGGCGAGGATCATGATGACGAAGGCGTGATGCAGCTGCGCCAGGCGCGCGATTTGCTCGGCTGGTCGCCGTGGCTGCGCCGCAAGGTGCTGAGCGGCGCGGTTGCCGATGCGCCGCCCGACATCGCCGTCGATGCCGGGTGGAAACTGCTGTCGAACGAGCGCGGCGTGCCGTTCAACGAGATGGAATATCACCTGCCGCTCGACGCGCAGATCGACGCGCTGCGCGAGGTGATGACCGCGATCGAAACGCGGCGCCCCGATGTGTTTTTCCCGATCGAAGCGCGCATCATCGCCTCCGATGACGCGATGCTGTCGCCGTTCTACCAGCGCGAAAGCGGCTCGATCGCGGTGCATGCGTGGTTCAAGGACGATTACAGCTTCCTGTTCGAACTGATCGAGCCGATCCTGCGCAAGCACGGTGGCCGGCCGCACTGGGGCAAGCTCAATTCATTGGGCGCCGCCGACTTCCGCAAGCTCTACCCGCGCTTCGATGACGCCGCGAAACTGCGCGCCGCGCTCGATCCGCAGGGGCGGCTGCTCAACCCCTATCTACGCAAGGTGTTCGGTGTCTGAACCAGCAAAACCGGAGAAAAAGGGATGGGCGCGACGCAGCGTGTTGATCGGCGGCGGGGTGGCGGCAACTGCGGCCGTCGGCGTGGCGGTGGCAAATCGCATGGCTGAGCCGGCACCGGTCGATAGCGGCTATTTCGACGGCCTGTCTGCGGCGTTGAAGCGCGCCGGTGTCGGCGCGCCGGTGCTGGTCATCGACCGCGCCCGGCTCAATGCCAACATCGCGGCGGTCAAGGCGAAGCTGGCGGGCAGCGGGCTGGGGACGCGCGTGGTGGTCAAGTCGCTGCCGAGCCATGACCTGATCGAAGCCGTCGCCCAAGGCAGCGGCACCAACCGCTACATGGTGTTCAACACGCCGATGCTGGCGGAAATCGCCGCGAAGACGCCGCAGGCCGATGTGCTGATGGGCAAGCCGCTGACCGCGGTGGCGGCGGCGGAATATTACCGCAGTAGTGCACTCAACCCGCAATGGCTGATCGATACGCCGGCGCGGCTCAAGCAATATGCGGCGCTGACCGCGGCGGCGGGTTTGCCGCTGCGTGCCAACCTCGAAATCGATGTCGGGCTGCATCGGGGCGGGTTTGCCGACACGGCGACGCTGGCGGAGGTGCTCGACCTCGCCGCGACGCTCCCCAACGTCGAAATCACCGGGCTGATGGGCTATGACCCACACATCGCCAAGGTGCCCGACCGGGCGCGGGCGTTCGCGCGGATGCTCAAGGCGTATCGCGACGCGCAGGGGGTATTGGAGGCAAAGCGCCCCGGCGACCCGAAGCGCTTCACCTACAACAGCGCCGGCAGCCCGACCTATGCGCTGCACGCGGCCGAAACTGCGGCGAACGAAGTGTCGATCGGCTCGGCATTCGTCAAACCGACCGATTTCGACCTCGATACGCTGGCGCACCATGTGCCCGCCGCGTTCATCGCGACGCCGGTGTTGAAGGCGCTCGACCGCGTGCAGGTGCCGAGCCTCGAAAAGCTGACCGGGCTGTTCGCGCTGTTCGACCCGCAAGTGCAACAGGCGTTTTTCATCCACGGCGGCCATTGGCTGGCGAAGCCCGACTACCCCGCCGGGCTCGACTATTCGAAGCTCTATGGCCGCTCGTCGAACCAGGAACTGCTCACCGCGAGCAACAAGGTCCACCTCGCCCCCGACGATTTCGTCTACCTGCGCCCGACGCAGAGCGAAGCGGTGCTGCTGCAGTTCGGTGACCTGCTGGTTTACGAAAACGGCGAGATCACCGAACGCTGGCCGACGTTTCCGATTTCGGCCTGAGAAGGGCCTCCGGCGGGCAGCGGCTTGCCCCTGCACCCGGGTTTGGGCGCGGTGGCAAGCGGCTGGATTCGGTGGTAGTTTGACGGCTGGGGGAGGACTGCCGCGATGTCACCTTTTCTGCACGGATTGCGCTATCTGACCGAAGGTGGTCAGGAAACCGAGCTGATGTACGGCTACGGTTTTGACCTGCCGCAGTTTGCGCTGTTCCCATTGCTCGACAATGCCGCCGCGGTCGCGAGGCTGACCGAAATGTATGAAGCCGTGCTCGATGTCGGCGTGCGGCACGGCATGGGCGTCATGCTGGGCGGGCTGGATTACCGCGCCAGCCCGGATTGGGCCGAGGCTTTGGGGTTGGACGCGGCAGCGCTGACGGCGTTTCAGCAGCGCGCCATCGATTTCCTGCGTACGGTGTCCGCGCCGTATCGCGCGCGACTGCCGCATCTGCTGATCACGGGTTGCGTCGGACCACAGGGCGATGCCTATGGCCGCAACGAAACGGTCACCATCGCGTCCGCCGAGGCGTATCACGCGGTCCAGATGACCAATCTGGCCGCGGCGCAGGTCGACCTCGTGCAGGCCATGACCTTTACGAACATCGATGAAGTTATCGGCGTCATCCGTGCCGCGCGGTCGCACGACCTGCCGATTGTGATGTCGCTGATGCCCGATAGCGCGATGCTGGTCGCCGGGCAGCCGACGCTGCGCCAGGCCATCGAGCTGATCGACGCGGCAACCGACAGCTACGCGCTGTTCTACGGCCTCAACTGTTCGCATCCGCTGGAATTCGAACCGTTGCTCGATGACATCGGCGACCGCGCGCATCGGCTCGGCGCGCTGCGTCCCAATGCCTCGTCGAAGGAAAAGGTCGAGCTTTGCCAGATCGGCCACCTCGAACGCGGCGATCCGCCCGACCTCGCGGTGCGGATGGGGCATCTGGCGCAACGATTGCCGGATGTCGTTGCATGGGGCGGCTGCTGCGGCACCTGGGACGAACACCTCGACCAGATCGCGGCTGCCGTTAGCCACCGCCCGGCAAACTAAATCCCCAAAATGGGTGCAGGGGCCAGCCCCTGCCCGCCGGAGGCCCTTTCTCTCAGGCCCTGGGCGGCATCGGCACAAATCCCGACGTGCGCCGCACATAATCCTCATAGCCCGGCCGCGAGCGGCGCAGCTTGCCTTCGGTGGTCGGCACGCCGCTCCATTTGGTCAACAGATAGGTCAGCAGTACCGGCCCGGGCAGCGCCCATAGGCCGGGCATGGTCTCGGCGGCGATCAGGAACAGGCCCCACCAGGTGCAGGCATCGCCGAAATAGTTGGGGTGGCGGGTGTAGCGCCACAGCCCCTTGTCCATCACCTTGCCCTTGTTGTCGGGGTTGGCCTTGAACGCCGTCAGCTGCGCGTCGCCGATGGTTTCGAACAATATACCGATGACCGCGAGTGCGGCGCCGATCCAGCCGAGGGTGCCGATGGCGAGCGGCTCGGCGCTGACCTGGCCGAGCTGGACGGGCAGGCAGACGATCCACAGCAGCGGCGCCTGCAGCGCGAACACCAGAATGAACGATGCCTTGGCGAAGCCCCAGCCGCGCTGGCTTTCGGCCTTGCTCATCATCTTGACGTAGCGCGGGTCGGCGCCGTGCTTGTTGACGCGCCACAGCAGATAGCCGCCGAGGCGAAGTCCCCAGACGGTGCACAGGCCGACGAGCAGCAAGCGGCGCGGTGTGGTTTCGCCGAGCTGGAACAATGTCGTCCACGCCAGCAGCACCATGCCGAGCGCCCAGAAAGCATCGACATGGCTCGGGTCGCGGCGCATGATGCCGACCAGCCACAGCACCACGAACAGCGCGAAGGCGACGGCAAAGTTGGTCAGTAACAGCGATGCGATTCCGCTCATCATTCAGTCTCCCCCTGCGGCGCGGTTGGAACTCTGGCAACAGGCTCCGCGTCCTTGCATTTCACAGGCATATCCTATCCGCAGCGCGCGGCAAGACGAAAGGCTCCAGCGATGAAACCAGCAGCATTTTTCCGCGCAACCCTGGTTTTTACCGCCGCGATGCTGTCGGCGGCACCGGCGCTGGCGGCGCCCGATGCGGCGGCGCTGGTCGGCGGCTTGAGCGGCCGCTGGACAGGCACGCTGGGCTACCGCGACTACACCAGCAACGCACAGGAAAAGCTGCCGATGGTCAGCGAGGTCGTCGCGCTGCCCGACGGCGCGACGGTCATCAGCATCAACCGTTTTGCCGATGGCCCCAAGACCGGCATCGTCACGATCACCGATGTTTCGCTGTTCGATGCTGCGACCGCGAACGTGACGACCGCGGCATTCCGTCGCGGCAAGCCGGTGTCGAGCGAGACGTCGGCGGCGCAGATCGCGCGCTATGACGACGCGCTGCACTGGTCGATTGTCTATACCCGCGACGGCACCGACAATAACCAGCCGGCGCTGATCCGGGTCACGCAGACGCGTGACGGCAACACGCTGACGACGCGTAGCGAGTTCCAGCCGAAGACGCCGCAGGCGGTGTGGACGCTGCGCAGCGGCACCGACCTGGTCCGCGACGGCGTAGCGGCGCCGGAGAAGAAGCGTTAACCCGTAACGCTGCAATTTTAAAATATTGGCGTGTTGTCAGCCAATTGCTGGCGTTTCTATTCATCAAAACTTCACAAGTTTCGGGCATTGGGGATCTATCGCGCTCGCTAACGGGGTCAGATTGGCGCCGCGATATGAAATGTTGATCGAGGCCCCCCATGCGATTTTCGCTGCTCTGCTTCATTGCGCTCGCCGCGCTGCTGATCCTCTGGTTCAATCCCGGGGTATCGCTGCTCGGGGTGCCGGCGTGGTTGCCGTTGCTGCTGTGCGTGGTGATTGTCGCGCTGGTGCGCCGCCGTTTGCCGCCGCCGGGGGTCAGTCACTAGGCGCGCGGCTGTCGCCAACCGGGGCCGGAATTTGGTGCGGCGCAGCAGAGGCATGACATTTTCGCGTCGGCTTCGTGACGGTAAATGAAAAATTCATGTGCAGTCGGGCCTGTGCTGTGCGAGGGGCAATCGACGCCTCTGCCAAATCCGGAATAGACAAGCCCTGCAATGAATTCGAAGACGCATAGTTTTCTGTCGCAAACGCGCATGGCGCTGTGCGGTGTGCTGCTGCTGGCGCTGGCGGCGTGCGGGCGCGATGATGCCGCGAACAAGCCCAAGCCGCCGATGCTGGTGTCGGCCGAAACCGCGCAGCTTGCCGATTATGTGCCACGGCTGACGGTGCTCGGCACGGTGACGCCGTTGCAATCGGTGGCGGTGCGGTCGCGCGTCGATGGCCAGATTACCGCGGTGCTGTTCAAGGAAGGCAGCAATGTCCGCGCCGGCCAGCCGCTGTTCCGCCTCGATGACCGTGCGCAGCGCGCCAATGTCGCGCAGGCCCGCGCCGCGCTCGCCAGCGCCAATGCCGCCGCCGTGCAGGCCGAGGCCGATTACAAGCGCGCGCAGGCGCTGGTCAAATCGGGGTTCATTTCGGGTGCCACTATCGATCAGAAGCGCGCCGCCGCCGAAAGCGCGCGCGCCGGCATAGGCGGCGCGCGCGGCGCTCTGTCGGCGGCCGAAACCGGCTTGTCGTACCTCAGCATCAACGCCCCTGTATCAGGACGCAGCGGCGAAATCGGCTTCAAGCTTGGCGCCACCGTGCGCGCCAATGACACCGTGCCGCTGGTGACCATCAACCAGCTGTCGCCGATTTCGGTGCGCTTTGCCGTGCCGCCCGATCGCATCCAGGCGCTGCGCGACCGCTATGCAGCGGGTCCCGTCGCGGTCAGCGCGCATGGCCGCGGTACCGGCGGCACCGAAGCCGGAGAGACCGGCAACGTCGTCGCCACCGGCAAGCTGGTTTTCCTCGACAACAATGTCGATCCGCTCAACGGCTCGATCGCCGCCAAGGCCGAGTTCGCCAATGCCAAGGACGAGCTGTGGCCGGGCGCGCTGGTCGAACTCGACGTGCCGCTGGCGCTGTCGACGCGGCTGATCCGCCTACCCGAATCGGCGATCCAGAACGGCCAGGACTTCAGCTATGTCTGGACCATCGGCGCCGACAGCAAGGCGGTGCTGACCAAGGTCACCATCGCCGGCCGCAACGACGGTTAC
>CALDHQ010000417.1 GCA_937894055.1 uncultured Polymorphobacter sp. | reverse complement strand
CGCCCAGAGCGCGTCCGAGACGGCCCCGGGCTTGTCGTCCTCGACGACGAGGCCGGTATTTAGGAACGCGCCAAACGCATGCGCCTCGACGGCAATGCCGTGATAGTCGAGCGGTGCCCGGCGACCCGTGGGGCATGGCGCATCGATCAGCGCGGCGATCGCATCGCGGTCGGCGACGGGAACGTGCAGCGGCGAGATCACCGCCAGTCCGGAAATACGCATCGGGATCTCCTCAGACGGGCGTTCGCGCGTCGAACTGCTGCGACAGGCGCTGCGCGCGCGCCATCCACGGTTCGGCGCGGATCGTTCGCGCCCAATCGGCAAAGCTCGGGATGCAGCCCAAATCCTCGCGGACATGCTGTTCGCCGATCAACCGGACGGGCACGATGCGACCGTCGCTGTTGGTGATCGTCGTGCCGAAGACGGCTTCGAGCATGAAGATGCCCTCGGCGTGATGGCGCAACGCGCGGTGCCGAAAATCGGCGATCTGGGCCTTCGACTGGTCGAACCAGTCGTGCAGCGGCTGATAGTCGGTCACAACGCCACCCCAGGCCTTCACGCTCGAAAGCGCGTGATAATAGCAGTGCGCCATGGCTCAGCACTCATATTCGCTGATGTCGTGCGCGATGTAATGGTCGCGGTGCAGCAGATGGATCGACTGCTTGCCGACGTCGATGGTGAACACGCCGCTGGCGCCGTCGCCATTTTCCCAGCCGGAATGGCGCGCGTCGAGCATATCGTAGGTGACGGACTCGAGCGCATCGGCGAGCGGTTGACGGCAGACATGGACCGTCAGCGCGTCGCAGTCGGTCGACTGGACCTCGACCTCGACGGCGGGAATCGCCACGCTTGTCCCATCGGCGTCGAACGCTTCGGGTGGTTCCATTGTCCCTTCGTCACCGTAGCCGTCGTAGGTGACAGTGATCTTGGCGATGCCAGCGTCAGTGAGCGCGGCGAACAGCGCCGACTTGTTCGCGGCATCAACCGCGTCGGCTGTGGGCATCAGCGCGGCCTGGTGCGCTTCGACTTTTGCGGCGATATCCGCGGGCGTGGTCTCGGGTGTGATCCGCAGCAAGGCTGACGGATGGATCGTGTCGGGCATGGTTGGCTCCATCGGTTCAGAGTGAAAGGCAAAGTTGGGATTGTCGATCCCGGTCAGGCGGCGATCGCCAACGGTTCGTGGTCGTCGTCGGCCGCACCTTCGCCGCGGCCCATCAACCCCAGCAGATAGTCCGACGCGGCTTCGGCGCGCGCGGCGGCGGTGAGCAATGCGCGCTCGTCGTCGCGCAGCAGGTCGAGCCACGAGGCGATGTAGCTCGCATGGTTGTCGAGATGCGTGACGGGCAGCCCGAGTTCGGCACCGAGGATCGCCGACGACAATTCGGCGACGAGTTCCTCGGCGGCATAGGCCTTGCTGCCGAAGCCGTTGCGCAAGTCGCGGTCGAGCCGCGACTTGTGGCCAGTCCAGTGCGACAGTTCGTGCGCGGCGACCGCGCCGTAGTGCGCGTAGCTCTCGAAATCCTGCCAGACCGGCATGTGGATGACGTCGAGCCCGGGGATGTAGCAGGCGCGGCTCCCGCCGCTGATGATCATTGCGCGCGACGCGGCGATGAAGGCGTCGATCTCGGCGCGGTGCTGCTCATCGGGGATGCTGCGCGGCGCCGGCGGCGTGACGAAGCGATCGGGGAGACCGTCGATCTGCGCGACGTT
>CALDHQ010000416.1 GCA_937894055.1 uncultured Polymorphobacter sp. | reverse complement strand
AATCATCATCGCCCAGCTGGCGGGTTCGGGGACGGCGGGCAGGCCGACCTGCCGCGCGATATCCTGCGCGATGGCGCGCTGGACGGCGCTGGTGACATGGGTGCCGTCGAAGCTCAGATAGCCGGTGCAATCGATGCCCGGGCCGGGGACTTCGCCGGCGAGGCACGGCGTGGTCAAATTGAGGTTGGCGGGCAGGCCGAACTGCGTCGGGTCCGTCGCCAGCCGCGTGAAGAAGCTGAAATAGTCATAGACATGGACGTTGGCCGTCAGCGTCGGCGTCACCGCCGACAGCGAGCTCAGCAGCATCCCCTGCAAAATCTGGCCTTCGAGCTGCGTCGGGTTGGGGACGCCGGCGACGAGGATGTTCTGCGCACCCAAGAGGCTGAGCTGCTGCACCGCGCCGACCATGTTGCCGACATAGGCCGCCTGATACTGCGCGATGGTCAGCCCTTCGGTGTCGCCCGACAGAATGGCGCCCACGTCATTGTTGCCGAAATTGAGGACATAGAGCCCGTTCGGATCGACCGCGCCGCCCGATGCCGCCGCGTACATGCCGAACTGCGTCGCCAGACCGGGGATCGCGACACCCGGTGCAATCTGGTCGTCCTGTGCAGCACGCGCGCCGCCGAACGAGAAGTTGGTGCCGCCGGTCAGCGACGCTGTGGTGACATGGCCGAGTGCGGCGTTGCTCAGATAATCGGCCCAGTTGCGACCATCGGCAAAGCGGCCCTGCCAATAGCCCAGCGCCGGATCGGGAACGGTGTTACCGGTCGCGGCGGCAATATTGCCGGCGTCGGTGAAGCTGTCGCCGAAGATGTAAAAGGCGCTTGGCGTCAGCGCAGTGGCGGGAACGGCACTGGCAAGTAGAGCGGTCGCAAGTGCGACGGCAATCGAACGTGATTTCATGATGGTTCTCCCCTGTTTTGAACGTGGTTAACCATTGCACAATCGCGAAACGCCGACAATGGCACGGCGATTTCAGCGTGTGGGCATTTTGCCGCATTCGCGGCGCTGCATTCAGTTGACGCGCGTCCAGCCCGGCGTCTGGTTGGCGAACCACGTCGTCTGGCGCTTGGCGAAGTTGCGGGTTTCGCGCTGCGCGTCGGCGAGCGCGGTGGCGGCATCGCTGCGGCCTGCCAGTTGCGCGGCGAATGCCCGCACGCCGAGCGCCTTCATCACCGGCAGGTCGGGGGCGAGGTTGCGGGCCAGCAGGGCCGCGACCTCGTCGAGTGCGCCTTGTTCAACCATCGCCACCAGCCGCGCGTCGCAACGCTTGTAAAGCTGGTCGCGCGGTAGCGTGACGACGCGCGCGTCAAGGTCGACATCGCCGCCGATGCCGCCCTCCAGTTGCTGCTGCCAGTCGGCCAGCGACCGCCGCGTCGCGCGCATGACTTCGAGTGCGCGCGCCACGCGCTGGCGGTCGGCGCGGTTGAGGCGTTTGGCCATCACCGGATCCTCGCGCTCCAACGCCGCCCAGGCCGCTTCCGCCCCCAGCGCGCGCACCTCGCCGCGTAGCGCAGGGTCGATTTCGGGGACCGGCGCGATGCCGTCGAGCAAGGTGCGGATATACAGCCCGGTGCCGCCGGTGATGATCGGCAACTGCCCCGCCGCATGTGCCGCCGCCACCTCGGCCTTTGCCAGCTCGGCCCAGGCGGCCGCCGAACACGCCTGCGCACCATCGATGACGCCGTAGAGGCGGTGCGGGGCCTGGGCTTCCTCGTCGGGCGCCGGCCGCGCGCTCAGCACGCGCAAATCGGCATAGACCTGGCTGGCATCGGCGTTGATGATGACGCCGTTCTCGGCTTTTGCCAGCGCCAGCGCATGCGCCGACTTGCCCGAAGCCGTTGGCCCCGCGATAACCACCAGCCGTTGACGAGAGGATTCGCTCATGCTGCTTGCTACACTGGTTGGCCCCGCGCTGTCGCCGGGCGATCTGCGCGTGGCGAGCGACGCACTGGCCGCCGCCGGTGCGACGCCGCAGCACTGGACGTGGATCGATGACGGGCTGGCCGCCGACCTGCCGCTGACCGGGCTCGAGCTGGTGGTGGCGCGCGACGTGCTCGAGGCGGCGCTGCCGGCGGTTGACGTCATCGTGCAGAGCACCTTCGCGCCGCGCCGCAAGATGCTGCTCATCGCCGACATGGACTCGACGATGATCACCATCGAATGCATCGATGAACTCGCCGACTATGCCGGCATCAAGCCGCAGATCGCCGCGATCACCGAGGCCGCGATGCGCGGCGATCTCGATTTCGTCGGCGCGCTCGATGCGCGTGTGGCTTTGCTCAAGGACCTCGACGCCGCGGTCATCGACAAGTGCCGCACCGAACGCGTCCGGCTGATGCCCGGCGCCCGGACGCTGGTGCAGACGATGCGCGGGGCAGGGGCGGCGACCATCCTGGTCTCGGGCGGCTTCACGGCGTTTGCCGAGCCAGTAGGGGCCGAGATCGGCTTTGCGCGGGTGGTGGCGAACGTGCTCGAAATCGCTGACGGCAAGCTGACGGGGACTGTCGCGCGGCCGGTGGTCGATTCGGCCACCAAGCTCGCCGAGCTGCGCGGCGCCGGCGTGGCGCTACCGGCGACGCTCGCGGTCGGTGACGGCGCCAATGACATTCCGATGATTGAGGCGGCGGGGCTGGGCATCGCCTATCACGCCAAGCCGCGCACCGCGGCCGCCGCGCAAGCCGCGGTGCGCCACGGCGACCTGACTGTGCTACTCTATGCGCAAGGTTATGCGCGGCGGGATTGGGCGGCGTAGAACCAAGCACATTGTCATTCCCGCGCAGGCGGGAATCCATGTGCAGCGCGGCGTTTGTCGGTGGATTCCCGCCTGCGCGGGAATGACATGGTTTTGTCTGGGAAGGGCGCGACATGATGCGGTGGCTGGGCTGGCTGGCGGTGATTGCGGCGGTGCTGGGTGCCGTGCTGTGGGGCGTCAACCGCGCCACCACTGAGCGTCTGCCCGACATCGCCGTGCGGCCACCTGCCGGCACCGCGCCCGCACACCGCGACACCACATCCGAAATCAACCTGCAGATTGCGCTGGCACTGCCGGCGCTGCAGGCGCTTATCGAAGCCCAGGTGCCGCGCAGCTTCGCGGGTGAAATGGCCGACCCGACGGGCTTGTTGGGCGACGCCCACGCCAAGTGGCAGCTTAACCGCGGCCCGGTCACGCTGACCCCGACGCCCGACGGCAGACTGGCGTTCAGCGCGCCGATCATCGACAGCAGCGCGACGCTGACCGGCCGCATCAACGCCGGCAGCGAAGGCCGCGGGCTGCTCGGCAGGATGCAGGCGGTGCTCGGCCAGCCGTTCGAGCAGACCGTCGCGTTCAGCGGCACGATCAGCGGCACCATCGCGCCGCAACTGCGCCCCGACTGGACGGTCGAGCCCAACCTCGACATCAACGTCGCGTTCGACAAGGCCGAGGCGCAGCTGTTCGCGCTGCCGTTGCGCGTCAGCTTCGCCGAACAGGCCGAAAGCATGATTACTGCGAGCCTGCGCACCGCGACCGCCGCACTCGACGCGCAATTGCGCCGCGACCAGCGCCTGCGCACCGCCGCTGCGGCGGGCTGGGCGCAACTGGCGGGCAGTCACCAGCTCAGCGGCGCGCCGCCGGCGTGGCTCGGCCTGCAACCGCGCAGCATCGCGATTTCGGCACCCGCCACCGACGCACAGTTCGTCAGCGTGTCGCTGGTTGCCGGGGTCGATGCCGATGTCCAGCTTGGCGGCGCCGCGCCCGCCGTCACGCCAACGCCGCTGCCGGCGCTAGGGTCAGCAATTGCCGCGCCCGGTCGCTTCCGTGTCGCAGTCCCGGTCGCGGTCAAACTCGCCGATCTCGCGGCGGTGGCGGGTGACCCCGACTTCAAGCTGGGGGCACGCACCGTCAGCATCCGCAATATCGCATTGAACGGTGATGGCGGCGCGGTCATCATCGCCGCCGATGTCGATGCCGCGACCGGCCGCTGGCTCGGCGGCGTCAGCGGGCGGCTCTATCTGCAAGGCACGCCGGTGCTCGACATGGCGAATGCGCGGCTGTCGTTCACCAACCTGCGCTACACCGTAGCGACGCAGAGCATGCTGACGCGCTCGGCAAGCTGGCTGCTGCAACCCGTCGTGCTCCAGCAACTGCGCCGCCGCGCGGTGTTCGACATGCCCGGCGGCCGCGACGGCGTCATCGCCGCTGCCAATGCCCGCATCGCGCCGCTGACCGCCGCGCTGCCCGCCGGCACCAGCACCAACCTCGCGCTTGAGCAGCTCGATGCCGCCGACCTATCCATCGATGATGGCTGGCTGACGTTGTTCGTCAGCGCCAGCGGTCCGGCGACGTTGCGGGTGGATTCGACCGCGGCGTTGATGGGCACAAGGCCTTAAGAGCCTCCGGCGGGCAGGGGTGACCCCTGCACCCAACAATCGGGTGCAGGCCTCAGGCCTGCCCGCCGGAGGCCCTTCCGATACTAAACTGCCCGACATGCTTGCCACGCGCATTGCGGTAATGGTGTTTCATCAATGCGAGGTCGGCCTCATAGTCGCCGCTGGGGAACAGCGCGCCGCTGACGACGCAAGTGCGCGTCGGATAGTCGGGGACGGTGAGCACGATCGGCACCTTGGCGAGCCGGGCGATCTGGTAGAAGCCCGATTTCCATTCGGGGTTGAGGCTGCGCGTGCCTTCGGGCGCAATCGCCAGGATCATCGCATCGGTGGCGGCGAACGCCGCGACCATCGAGCTGACCATGTCATTGTGTTTGCTGCGGTCGATGGGGATGCAGCCAGCCCAACGCAAAATCCCGCCGAACGGCCAGCGTACCAGGCTTTGCTTGGCCATCCAGCGCAGCGCCACGCGGTAATAGAACGCCACCGCGAGCATGTTGACCGCGTCCCAGTTCGACGTGTGCGGCGCCGCCAGCATCACTGCCTTGGGATAGTTCGGCCAGTCGCCGTAACATTTCCAGCCGGTCAGTTTGAGGTAGCCGAGGCAGACCCAGCGGAACATTTCGAACGCCAGCCCGCGGTAAGGGGCCGGGCGCGCGGTGCTCGTATCGAAATTGACGTGCCAACCCTGTTGTTCGGTCATTGACGGCGCCGGCTCCCCCCGTGTCGCGCTTGGCGCTGACGGTGAAAACTAGCGCGCCGCGAGCGCAAAGCAAGCGGCAAGCTGTCGCGCCGTCTAGGCGTGGCGGTCTTTGTGGTCGCGGAGCGCCGGACTTGTCACGGGGGTGTGCTGCCACGGCAGGCGGCGCGGCGGCAGGCGCCCGGCGTTGAACCATGCCGCGAGCGTCGGCGCGGTGCGTGCCAGCAGCGTCGCACCGACGATGCCGATGCCCAGTGCCAGCACTGGCTGTGCAAAGAAATACAACGGATACAGCGGGTTGCCGATATCTCCGACCAGCGTGCGGCCGATCGGGCTGAGCAGCGCGAAGATGATTGCATGGCTGCAGAACACCAGGAAAATGAACGGCTCGATGGCGCGCAGTCGCGGGCCGAAGCGCGTGTCGGCGAGCGCCAGCGCCGCGCACCAGAACAGATACGCCACGGCGAAACGCCGCACCACCATGGTCGCCACCTCGATCGACGCGGTCGCGCTGGACGTCGTCAGCGCCGCAGGTCCCCATGCGGTCGCGGCGGTCAGCACCAGCGCCATCACAATCGCCCAGGGCCGGATGATCGCGTGGCCGACGTCGATGCGGTGGACGCGCAGCGCGATGCCGCAGCCAAAGAACAGCAGGATCATCGGCCGGATCAACAGTACGCCGGTCAGGTCGAGCACGACATTCGCCGCCAGCGCCGCGAGCACCAGCAGCGTCAGCGCCCGGCCGCGCAGAAGCAGCACCATCAGCAACGGCGAAAACATGATGCAGACGAACAGGTCGCGCAGGAACGCTACCGGCACATTGACCGACGGTTGCTGCAGCGCCAGCAGCATATTGGCCCAGTCCGCGGCGTCGCGCGGGATCGGCCACGGCGTCGGGTCAAAGCTGCGCCCGCCAACCAGCACCGCCACCATAACGAGGTTCCACAGCAGCAGCGGCACCAGCAGCGTACGGACGCGGTGGCTGATGAGATGGCCCCAACGTTGGCTGCCGCCGCTCGCCAGCAGATAGCCCGAAACGATGCTGAGCAGCGGCACCGACGAGCGGCCGAGCACATCGACCATCAGCTTGAAAACGAGCTGGAACGCCGGGCTGACGACACCGGTCAGGTCGGCGCCGTGGCTCGATGGCCAGGCGTGCACGAACATGACGCAGAAGATGCAGATGACTCGCGCCACCGCGATGCCGCGCGACACGGGGCCGGGCACTCTTTTTGACGCCGGCGACGCGGCGCTACGGGATTGTTGATCGGGCAATGGCTTGAATTTGTTGCGCTGGCAGCCCGACGGCATTGGCCGCATATGCGGCTGCAGCGACAGGCTTGCGAGACGACCCCTCTCGATGAGCGCTCTTGTTTGCGCCCGGTGATTGACTATCCTGCCTGTCAGCTTGGCCGCGTTACCGGACCATGCGTTTCAGGGCAGGCGTTGCCGAATGCTTTGGGAGCAAGCCCCACCCCCTCAGCGCGTGTGCAACTGACATGTTGCATTGAAAATGTAAATACGCGGCCGGCACGCACCAACGCCGGAGCACCGTGCGGTCGGGCATGCCAACCGGTTCGACCGGTCAGCCCAGTGCCTTGATCAACAGCTCGTTGACGACCGCCGGATTGGCCTTGCCGCCCATCGCGCGCATCGTCTGGCCGACGAAGAAGCCGAAGAGCTTGTCCTTGCCGCCCTTGAAATCGGCGACCTTGTCGGGGTTGGCCGCGAGGATTTCGGCGATGGCGGTTTCGATGGCGCCGGTGTCGGTGACCTGCTTGAGGCCGCGTTCCTCGACAATCTTGCCCGCCGGGTCGCCGGTTTCGAGCATGATTTCAAAGACCTGCTTGGCGAGCGGCCCCGACAGCGTGCCGTCGGCGGTGAGCACCAGCAGTTCGGCGGCAGCGGCGGGCGAGACTGGTGAATCGCCGATATCGCGGCCGAGCTTCTTGAGCGCGCCGAACAGGTCCGACGTGACGAAGTTCGATGCGGCGCGGCCGATTTCGGCGGCGGGTTTGCCGGTGGCGGCAACCAGCGCCTCGAAATAGTTCGCCGGCTCCTTTTCGGCGGTCAGCACGTCGGCGTTATAGTCGCTCAGGCCCAGTTCGCCGACGAAGCGCGCGCGCTTGGCATCGGGCAGTTCGGGCAGGCTTTCGAGGCACTCGGCGATGAAAGCCTCGGTCAGTTCGACGGGCAGCAGGTCGGGGTCGGGGAAGTAGCGATAGTCGTGCGCGTCTTCCTTCGAGCGCATCGACCGAGTCTCGCCCTTGTCGGGGTCGAACAGCCGGGTTTCCTGGACGACTTCGCCGCCCGATTCGATGATATCGACCTGGCGCCGCGCTTCATATTCGATCGCCGCCATGACGAAGCGTACCGAGTTGACGTTCTTGATTTCGGCGCGCGTGCCAAAGCCTTCGCCCGGCCGGCGCACCGACACGTTGACGTCGGCGCGCATCGAGCCTTCTTCCATGTTGCCGTCGCAGCTGCCGACATAGCGCAGCAGCGAGCGCAGCTTCTTGACGTACGCCCCGGCCTCGGCGGGCGAGCGCAGGTCGGGCTTCGAGACGATTTCCATCAGCGCGCAGCCCGAGCGGTTCAGATCGACGTAGCTCATCGTCGGCGACTGGTCGTGGATCGACTTGCCGGCGTCCTGTTCGAGGTGGATGCGCTCGATGCCGACGCGCTTGGGGGCCTCACCTTCGGGTTCGATGGCGAGCGTGCCTTCACCGACGATCGGGTGGTAGAGCTGGCTGATCTGATAGCCCTGCGGCAGATCGGCGTAGAAGTAGTTCTTGCGGTCGAAACGCGACCAGCGGTGGATTTCGGCACCGAGCGCAAGGCCCGTCCGTACCGCCTGCCGCACGCACTCGCCGTTGAGCACGGGCAGCATGCCCGGCATCGCCGCATCGACGAGGCTGACCTGCGCGTTGGGCTCGGCGCCGAAGCTCGCGGCGGCGCCTGAAAACAGTTTCGAATTGGCAGTTACCTGGGCATGGACTTCGAGCCCGACGACGATTTCGAAATCGCCGGTCGCGCCGTGCACGCGGTAGCTGCTGTGGCTTCCATCATCGGTGTAGGTCATGGCGTGTCTTTGCTGCGGTGCGGCGGTTTTTGCAAGCGGTAGCGGTCAGTCGCGACGCTCTGTCTCGGTACCGGCGTCGCCGATGCGTTCGCGCACCAGATACAGCGGCCGCGCCTTCACCTCGGCAAAGATGCGCGCGATATATTCGCCCTGCACGCCCATGCCGATCAGGATGATGCTGTTGAACATCAGTACGACCACCATCAGCGACGCATAGCCCGGCACATCGACGCCGCTGACCAGCGTGCGGCCGACGATGAACGCGGTGTAGGCGAACGCCAGAAACGCCCCGGCAAAGCCGAGATAGGTCCAGATTTTGAGCGGGAAGGTCGAAAACGACACGATGCCGTCGAGCGCCAGATTATACAGCTGCACCGGGCGGAACTTGGTCTCGCCGTGCGCGCGCCGCGGCCGCACATAGTTCACCGTCGCGGTCTTGAACCCGACGTGCGCGAAAATGCCCTTCATGAAGCGCTCGCGCTCGCCGTAGCTGCGCAGCGCCTCGACGACGCGCGCGTCGATCAGCCGGAAATCGCCAACATTGCGCGGGATCGGCGTATCACCGAGCCGCGCCAGCATCGCGTAGAACATGTTCGCGGTGACGCGCTTGAGGCGCGTGTCGCTGTCGCGGTTTTCGCGGCGCGCCAGCACGACTTCGGCGCCCTCGCGCCAGCGCGCGACCATTTCGGGAATGACGTCGGGCGGGTCCTGCAGATCGACATCCATCGGGATGACCGCCTTGCCCCGCGCATGGTCGAGCCCGGCGCTGAGCGCGCTTTCCTTGCCGAAGTTGCGCGAGAAATCGATCGCGACGATGCGCGGGTCGCGGCCATGCGCGGCGCGGATTTGAGCGATGGTGGCGTCGCGGCTGCCGTCGTTGACGAACAGGATTTCCCAGTCGCGCGTGATGCCGTCGAGCACCGGCGTCAGTGCCGCGACGAACGGCGCGATGCTGTCCTGTTCATTGTACACCGGCACCAAAATGGTCAGTTCGGGGCGCTGCGCGGTGCCGGCGGTCATCGTCAAGCCTTGCCTTTGCTGCGGAACACGAACCAGCGGTACAGAATGAAGCTCACCGGAATGACCAGCATCGTCGCGCCGACCGTAGCCAAAGGCAAGGGCAGCCACATGTCAAGCAGCACCACCGCGCGCCCGAACAGCGCCGCACACAGCAAATTGACCACGATGAACCCCAGCACCTGCGGCGCCACCGGCTTCGTGAAGCTCGGCCAGCCGCAGCCGGAGTCGAATTTGTCGAGCGACGAAAACAGCGGCTCACCACTCACGATGTCGACGTAGATGCCGTCTTCGTGGTGATCCCAGAATTCATTGCGGAATGGCGGCTCGGTTCCCGACTGCTGGGTGACCGTGAACTGCTCGCGCGTGAGCGTCCGAGCCAGTTCGTCAACAGGAGGCTTTTTGAAGTCTGACATAGTAGAGGATATACACAGAACCCACCTCCGGAGTGCCCGCATCCGGAGTGCCCGCGGCGGGCGCGTTTCCCTATCTTACATGGGTGCAGAATCTCCGCTTCGACAATCGCTTCGTCACCGAGCTCCCCGGAGACCCCGACCGGTCGAATCGACGCCGGCAGGTGTTGGGCGCCGCCTGGAGCGCGGGCTCGATGTCGGCCATGCTGGCCTGGCGTGTGGCGACCGGTTTCTTCCTGGCCGGCATCTACCCGGTGGGCATGAAGATCGCCTTGCAGCCCTTCATCATGGGCGGCATGGCCTGCTACGCCGTCAGCCTGGTGGTCTGGATCATGGCACTCTCAAGGGTTCCCGTCTCGATCGCCTACCCGATGCTGTCGATCGGCTACGTCGTCAACGCCGTGCTCGCCTACTTCCTCTTCGGCGAGGCGATCACCGCGGCCGTCGAGGGCGAGCCGCCCGATCCCGGCGGCGCGATCGTCCACCGGATCGGCCCCGTGATGGCCGTCGCGCTCGCAAACATGCCCTCCCACCCCGCGTAGCCTTTGATGTTGTAGTCGTGCGAGGAGTAGGCGTCGAGCACGTCGCCGAGCGCGCGGTCCTTGTCCTTCATGATGTCGCGACCGGTGATCGCGTCGACGATGCCGACCAGGGTCAGGTTGGGAAAGTCATGGCCCTTGGCCGCCGCCTGGGTGGCCACCAGGATGTCGATCTCGCCCGCCG
>CALDHQ010000415.1 GCA_937894055.1 uncultured Polymorphobacter sp. | reverse complement strand
GGCCGTAGACACTCTTGCCGGTCAAATAAATCACTCAACCTCGCTCATCCCGAGCGAAGTCGAGGGACAAGCGGAGCGGTGGGCGTGTCCCTCGACTTCGCTCGGGATGAGCGGCCCTGGTTCAGCTTCGATCAAACAAAGTCCAGCCTACGGCGCGCCCATGCCGGCGGCGAGGAACGCTGCGCTGCGCGCCAGCATGTCGGCGCGCACCGCACTGTCGTCGAGCTGGTGGTCGAGGCCGGGATAGACGATCAGTTCATGGCGCTTGCCGGCGCTGGCGAGCGCGCTGTCCATCAGCTTGCTCTGGTTGATTTCGACATTGATATCCTGGTCGCCGTGGAACATCAGCACCGGTGCCTGCATCGCGGTGGCATTGCGCGCCGGTGATCCCGAAATCGTCAGCGGGCCGTCGCCGACGAATTCGACAACGCGCTGATAGTTGGTGAAGCGCCGCGCATAGTCCTTGAGCGCCTGCAGGTCGGTCACCGGTGCAATCGCCACCACTGCCTTGTAGAGCGTTGGATCGGTAATCGCCGCCTGCAGCGCCGCATAGCCGCCGTAGCTCCAGCCGACGATCGCGGTGCGCTTGGGATCGGCAATGCCCTGCGCCGCGAGCCAGCGTGCGCCGTCATTGATGTCGCCGATAGCGGTCGGCCAGGATTTGAAGCCGTTCTTGACGTAATAGTCCTGCCCATAGCCCGCCGAGCCGCGGTAGTTGGGCTGCAGCACGACATAGCCGAGCTGCGCGAAATACTGCGCCAGCCAATCGAAGCCCCATTGGTCGCGCGCCGATGGCCCGCCGTGCGGCATGATGATCGCCGGCAGGTTGGTCTTGGCACCGCCGGGCGGCATCGTCACGAAGCCGGCGATCTGCGTGCCGTCCCTGGCGGGGAAGGTCACCGGAGTCACCGTCGCCAGTTTGAGATCGGCCAGTTGCGGCCGCAGCGCCACCAACTCACCAAGCTCTTTGGTCGCGCTATCGAAACGGTAGTAGCGGCCGGGATCGACATCCGATCCGGCGAAAATCAGCTTCTTGCTGCCGTCCCAGCTTTCATCGAGGATATCGACCGTCGGGCCGCCGGGGAGCGCCTTGGTCAGCGCCACGCTGAGTTTGCGGAGTGCCGGATCGAAGAATTCGAGCAAGTTGCGATCGGTGACATAGCTTGCCGCGACCGGCCGCCGGAACTTGCCGATGCGCAGCACGCCGTCGATATCGACATGCGGGTGCGCGTAGATCAGCATGTCAGGCTTATCGGTGCCGCCAGCATCGACCGCGAACAGCGCCAGCCGCCCGTCGCGCGGCTTGAGCGCCAGCAGATTGTCACCACTTTCGTCGAACCCGTCATAGCTGAGGTTGGTATAGTCATCGAGCGAGCCGATGCCCGCCGGTCGCCAATCCTTCGAGGTCTTGGTGCGGTAGAAATAGTTGATCTCGCCGCTGAAATAGCCGGTGTTGGTGCTGGCGATCGACGCCATCAGTCGCACTGCCCCGTGGTTATCGGTATCGAAGCTGTCGACATTGGTCTTGCCGGCCTCGACCGTTTCCAGGCGCGCGGTATGGACGTTGACGCGCTGGACGCTGGTGCCAGGGTCGGCATTGGCGAGGCGTGTGCCGATGGTGGTCTCCTCCGCGAGTTCAACCTGCATCAGCACATGGTCGGGGTCATCGGGCAGCCAGTCGATGACATTGCCGCTGGTCTGGATAATGGTCCGCGTTCGGGAGTTGCTGCGGCTGCCCAGGGTCTTCGGATTGCTGCCATCGGCGTCGATGGCCATGATCCGCGTGAAACCCAGCTTGTCCTCGACGGCGTTGCTGACGCCGGAAAGCATGCAGATCAGTCGCTTGTCGGACTTCCATTGGCACCATGCCGGCCGCACAGCGTTGTTTTGTGTGCCCAGCACCACCTTGGTCGCGCCGCTGGCGATATCGGCGACGACAATGGCAGTGCCAAGCGTGCCCACCGGCGTCAGGTAAACGATGCGCGCGCCGTCGGGCGATAGCTGGACGCCCCAGGCCTTGGGGCGTGCGCCGAACGCCTTGGCGAGCGCCGCGGCATCGGCGGCATGTGCCGCGACGGGTAGAACCAGCAGCACAGCGGCTGCGGCAAGGGCCTTGAGGATACGCAATTTACACTCCCTGATTGATGCCAAGTCTCGCGCTGCGGCGCGCTTATTGCAACCGATTGCAACTGCTTCGCATCCACAATGGATGCGATTGTCGGCACGGTTGCTGCGGCTGGCGGGTTCGACTAGCGTCGGTGCTATGACCAGCTGGAACATCGACACCGTCCGCGCCGCATTTCCGGCGCTTGCCCTGACCGATAGCGGCGTCGCGCGCGCCTATTTCGATGCGCCGGCGGGCACGCAGGTGGCAGGCCGCGTCATCGATGCGATGACCCACGCGATGGTGCATGCCTGCGCCAATGACGGCGGGCTGTTCCGCACCAGCATCGCCGCCAGCGCCATTGTCGATGCCGCGCATGACGGCGTCGCGGCGCTGTTCAATGCCGAACCCGACGAGGTGCTGTTCGGGCTCAACACCACGTCATTGTTCTTTGAATTCGCCGCGATCCTGTCGCGCGACTGGGCGGCGGGCGATGAAATCGTGCTGACGCGGATGGACCATGACGCCAATGTCGCGCCGT
>CALDHQ010000414.1 GCA_937894055.1 uncultured Polymorphobacter sp. | reverse complement strand
GCAGCACCGCCGATTCAGTGCCGAACGACGATACCGCCGCGACGCGGCCGTGCAGTTCGCCCAGCAGCTCGGGCAGCCAGACATCGGTCGCCACGCCGTCAAAGCGCGCGTTGAGCGCATCGACGTCGGCCTGCGTGAACGCCGGCGCAGTATCGATAATGTCGACCGCGCGGCTAGCCATGACGCAGCGCCCAGACCGGCGCTGCGGCATCGGCGGCCTTTTGATAGACATGGGGGAAGCGTGCCAGCGCGGCGGCGACATCGTCGGGGTTGAGCGGCTTGGCCGGGGCGAAGCTGTCGAAGCCGACGCGGCGCATGAAATTGATCTGGTCGACCAGCACGTCGCCCGCGGCGCGCAGTTCGCCGGTGTAGCCGGCCTCGCGCAGGATACGCGCCGCCGAATAACCGCGACCGTCGCGATATTTGGGGAAGCTGACTTCGATCAGCCGCAGCCGCGCCAGATGCGGCACCAGCGCGCGCGCATCGTCGGCGGGATCGACGCGCACCGCCGCCGCATTGCTGTCGGCGCCGAAGTCGGCAAACGCCACGACCGGGCCGTCGAACGCGGCATCATCGCGCCAGCGTAACACAGCAGCATGCGCCGATGTCGCGCGCGGGTGCGGGTTCTGCGCCAGCTTCACGCTATCCTGGACGTCAACCATATACGGCCTCCTTGAACGGCTCGGCACCGACGCGGCGATACGCATCCAGGAACCGCTCTTGCGGGTTGAGCCTCAGGCTCCGGTAAGCTTCGATGACCTTCTCGACGGCATCGACGACGCCCTCTTCGGAAAAGCCGGGGCCGAGAATCTTGGCGAGGCTGGTGTCTTCGGCGCCCGAGCCGCCCAATGACAGCTGGTACGATTCCTCGCCCTTGCGGTCGACGCCGAGGATGCCGATGTGGCCGGCGTGGTGGTGGCCGCAGGCGTTGATGCAGCCCGAAATCTTGATCTTGAGCTCGCCGATGTCGTGCTGGCGGTCGAGGTTGGCGAAGCGCACCGCAATCGACTGCGCCACCGGGATCGACCGCGCATTGGCCAGCGCGCAATAGTCGAGGCCGGGGCATGCGATGATGTCGGTGACCAGATCGAGGTTCGGCGTCGCCAGATCCGCCGCATTCAACGCACTCCACAGTGCGTGCAGCTGGTCCTTGCGAACGTCGGCGAGCACGAGGTTCTGGCTGTGCGTGACGCGGATTTCGTCGAAGCTGTATTTGGCAGCGAGGTCGGCAATCAGCTCCATCTGCTCGGCCGAGGCATCGCCGGGGATGCCGCCGACGGGCTTCAGGCTGATCGTGACGATCGCATAGCCCGGCACCTTGTGCGCGGCGATGTTGTGATCGACCCAGACGGCGAAATCGGGGTCCGACCGGTCGATGCTGTCGGGCGCCGCAGCGTCATACGCCGGCGGTGCGAACTGCGCCTTGATGCGCTCATACTCGGCCGCCGGTGCATCGAGCGCCAGCGGTTCGAGCAACGCCCATTCGGCCTCGACCTGGCGGGTGAACTCCTCGGCGCCAATTTCGTGGACGAGGATCTTGATGCGCGCCTTGTAGATGTTGTCGCGGCGGCCGTAGCGGTTGTAGACGCGCAGGATCGCCTCGCAGTAGCTCAGATACTGGCTGACCGGAATGAACTCGCGGATCACCGGCGCGATGAACGGCGTGCGGCCCATGCCGCCCCCGACAAAGACGCGGAAGCCCAGTTCACCTGCCGCATTGCGGTGCAACTGCAGGCCGATGTCGTGCAGCTTGACGGCGGCGCGGTCATGATCGCTCGCGGTGACGGCGATCTTGAACTTGCGCGGCAGGAAGCTGAATTCGGGATGGAAGCTCGACCATTGCCGCAGCAGTTCGGCGTAGGGGCGCGGGTCGGCGACTTCGTCGGCAGCACTGCCGGCGAACTGGTCGGAGCTGATGTTGCGGATGCAGTTGCCGCTGGTCTGGATGGCGTGCATTTCGACCGCCGCCAGCTCGGCGAGCAGGTCAGGCGCCTGTTCAAGCTTGATCCAGTTGTACTGGATGTTCTGGCGCGTGGTGAAATGGCCGTAGCCGCGATCATATTTGCGCGCGATGCCGCCGAGGATACGCATCTGCGTCCCCGACAGCGTGCCATAGGGAATGGCGACGCGCAGCATATAGGCGTGCAGCTGCAGATAGAGCCCGTTCATCAGCCGCAGCGGCTTGAACTGGTCTTCGGTGATTTCATGGCGCAGCCGGCGCTCGACCTGGTCGCGGAACTCGTCGACGCGGGCGTCAACCAGCGCCTGGTCATAGGTGTCGTAGCGGTACATCAGGCGGCCCCTGCTTGTGCGAGCTTCTGGTCAGGGTGTGGTGCAGCAGCGCGCGCCAGATCGGCTCGCACCGTCGGGCCGAAGCCGCGAATGCGCTCGCGCATCGTGCGCGGACGCGGCGGGGTGCCGGCCTCGGCCTCAATGATGTTGGGGTCGTTGACGTTCTCCGCCGCGACGGTTTCCGCCAGCAACGCATCGCCCTCGGCGCCGAGCGCCACGGCATCGGCGAGGTTCAGGCTCCAGCCCTTGCCGGTCCACCAGATGACATCGCCGGTCAGCGTGTCATTGGCCGTCAACAATCGAATCACGCGTCAACTCCTTCAACAATTCGCAGCACGGCCGCGTCGGCAACGCCGAGCCGTGCCACTGCACCCACCACCAGCAATGCCGGCGAAATAACCTTCTCGCGCGCCACCGTGCCGCCGAGGTCGGCGAGCAACGTCCGCAACACACGGCTTCCCGGCAGCGTGCCGCGTTCGAGCACCGCGCACGGCGTATCCGGCGCCAGCCCGTCAGCCATCAACTTGTCCGAAATCGCCTCGGCCGAGATCGGAAGAGCGTCGTGTAGGGAAAGAGTGTCTTCGCCTGTGTAGA
>CALDHQ010000413.1 GCA_937894055.1 uncultured Polymorphobacter sp. | reverse complement strand
GCGGCGCGGTCACCGCCTGCTGCAGCGTCTGGCTCCGCTGCAACGCGACGAAGCCCCGGTCGACGGCGGCGTTTTCGATATCCCCACCGATGGCTCACCCGTAGTCGTCCCCATCGCCGCCAGAGATGACGTCATTGCCGATGCCAGAGACATAGATCCGGTCATTGCCGGTGCCCCCGTCTACCGTATCGGCTCCACCGCTATCGGACAGGGAGTCATTGCCCGCCCCGCCCTGGACATCATCATTGCCCAGACCGGAATCGAAGACGGTGTCATTGCCATCCCCACCCGAAAGCGTGTCATTGCCGCTACCTCCATCAAGCAAATCATTGCCATGGTAGGCTGCGTCTAACTGGCTGACGTCTGCGTCGCCAATGAGGCGGTCGTCATCATCGCCACCATACAATTCGTCATCCCCGCCAGCGCCAAACAAGGTGTCATTACCCGCCCCACCTTGCAGTACATCTCGGCCATAATTAGCACCCGTTTCATCCAGCCCATCACCTGCAAGCAAATCCATACCCCCGGCGCCAATCAGGGTGTCATTACCGCCATTGCCGAAGATCGACAGCAGACCGGTCGAACCACCGTTACCGCCATTGGCGACGATGGAACCCGCGGTCGCCGCACCGGCGCCACCGTTGCCGCCGTTACCGGTGATCAGACCACCGGAACCGCCGTTACCGCCGGAGATGCCGGCATCCACGCCAGCGCCACCAGCGCCACCTTCGCGCCATCCGCCGCAAGCGTCCGCGCGATGGCCGCGCCGATGCCTCGGCTCGCGCCGGTGACGGCGATGCAACGTCGGGTCATGGGCTCACTCGTCCTTGAATTGGGCTTTGCGTTTTTCGACGAAGGCCAGCGCGCTTTCGCGGAAATCTTCCGACAGATGCAGCGTGCGCGGACGGATGGAATAGGCCTTGGCTTCGATGTGCTCCAGATCCGAGCGCCGCGCTTCGACCATCGCGCGGACCGCGAGCGGGGGATTGTTCAGCACCTGTTCGGCGAGTTCCTTGGCGACTTTCATGTGCTCGCCGTTTTCGGCGAGGCGGGTCAGCAGGTTCACGCGATGCGCTTCTTCGGCGTTCCAGACACGACCGGTGAAGCAGACGTCATCGGCGAATACGCCGGCGCCGCGCTGCGTCAGCATCATCCAGAACGGCGTGGCGTCGATGCCGCGGGCGATTTCGGTGACCTGGAACTTGGCATCCTTGCTCGCCACCGTCATGTCGCAGTACAGCGCGATGCGCAAACCGACGCCGAAGCAGTAGCTGTGCATCGCGGCGATGATCGGCTTGGCCTGCGGCGGCTTGAAAAAAGGATGGCGGATGTTGCCCTCGC
>CALDHQ010000412.1 GCA_937894055.1 uncultured Polymorphobacter sp. | reverse complement strand
GTAGCCCATCAGATTGGAGGCAAAGAGAGTCAGCAGAATGGTGGTCGGAATGACCACCGCGGTCACCGCGGCCTCCCGCCAGCCGATGGCGAGACCGATCAGGATGACGATGGAAACTGTCGCCAGCCCAAGATGGAACAGCAGCTCATTGGCCTTTTCATTGGCCGTTTCGCCATAGTCGCGGGTGACGGCGACATCCAGGCTGTCGGGCAGCAGGCTGCCCTTCAGGGTCTCGATCCGATCCAGAACAGCATGGGAGACGACGACGGCATTGGCACCCTTGAGCTTGGCTATGGCCAGGCTGACAGCGGGGGCCTCGCTCCAGGTCTGACCGAGACGGGCATAGCGCCAGGCCCGGGCCTGATCCTCGCGCGGCGCCTCCAGCACCCGGGCTACGTCGCGGACATAGACGGCCTCGCCCTTGGTCGAGGGCAGGGCGAGCAGGCCGACCTGGGTTGCGTTGGCGAGGGTCCGCCCGGCGGTGACGTCGACAGCCTGGCCGCCGTTGCGCACCTGCCCGGCCGGGAAGGCGCGGTTGGCCTGACTTGCCGCCTCTATGATGCTGCCGAGCGGCACGCGGTGCTGCGCCAGCCGCGCCGGGTCGGGCGCGATGCGGATTTCATCGGGACGCCCACCAGTCAGGAAGGTCAGCCCGACATTGTCGACCTTGGCGATTTCGGTGCGCAGCTTGACCGCGAGTTCATACAGCGCGGCATCGGTCCATTGACCTGCCGCACCGGGCTTGGGCGACAGCGTCAGCACCACCATCGGCACATCGTTGATGCCGCGCACGGTGACCTTGGGATCGGGGATGCCGACGGGGATGCGGTCCCAGTTGGCGCGCAGTTTCTCTTCGATGCGTGTCGCCGCCGCCTCGGGGTTCGAGCCGACGAGGAAGCGCGCGGTGACCATGACGCCGTCGTCTTCGGCCTGGGTATAGACGTGTTCGACGCCGTCGACGCTCTTGACGATGGTCTCCAGCGGGATGCCGACGAGCTCGACGGCGTCGGCTGCTGCCAGCCCCGGTGCCATCACCTGGATGTCGACCATCGGCACGCTGATCTGCGGCTCCTCCTCGCGCGGGATCGACAGCAGCGCCAGCAGCCCGATGGCAATCGACGCGAGCAGCAGCAGCGGCGTCAGCGGCGAATTGATCGTCGCGCGCGTCAGATTGCCCGATATGCCGAGCTTCACTTCGGGCTTCACTTTGCGGGGCCCTTGGCAACCAGCGTGTCGCCGGCAGCGACGCCCGACAGCAGTTCGACCATCGCGGCATCGGCGACGGGGGCGGTCTGCACCGGCACCGCGCTGGCCTGCTTGTCGGCCGCCAGCACCGTCACATAATCGATGCCGAAGCGCGTTTCGACAAAGCGCCGCGGCACCACCAGCGCCTGGCGCTCGCCGACCGCGATCGACGCATTGACGCGGCGCCCGATGAAGTGTTCGGACAGGCCGGAAAACTGCGCGTCGGCGGTGACGCGGCCGGCAGTGATCGCCGGATAGACCTGCACGACATGACCGGTGCGCGACACATCGGGCAAATCGCTGTCGGTCAGCGTGACGGGCGCGCCGGTGCGCAATTGCCCGGCGAGCGATTCGGGAAGTTCGAGCCGCACGACCGGCGGCCCGGCGGTGATGGTGGCGACCGACATACCCGGCGCCACCACCGAGCCGGCGGGAACATCGGCGCGCAATACCCGGCCACTGGCGGGCGCCAGTACGGCACCCTGACCGACGACGCTGGCGCTGGCACCGGCTTGCGCGCGCGCCGCAGCAACGCACCGGCCGTGACGTCGTCCGGATCGGGGTCGCTCGGCAACTCGGCGCCTGGCGCGGCTTCACTCATTGAACGCCTTGCGGTCCCAGGCCGCCGCCTCGCGCGATTGCGGATAGCGCTTGCGCAGCTGATCGGCCAGCTGCCCCATGGCCACTTCATCGTTCATGCGGCGCTCGACCTTGATGCCCAGCCAAAGCGATTCTGCGTTGGCCAGTTCACTGTTGTTGATCCGCCGGACGTAGAACTGGGAACGCACAAAATCGCCGCGCTGAAACAGCAACTGGGCCAGGTTGTATCCCGTGACCGGATTGCCCGCATCAAGCTCGTAGGAACGCAGCAGGCTGGCTTCAGCCTCCTTGCGCTGACCAGCCCGAATCTGGCACAAGCCCTCGG
>CALDHQ010000411.1 GCA_937894055.1 uncultured Polymorphobacter sp. | reverse complement strand
GAAGGGCCTCCGGCGGGCAGGCCTGAGGCCTGCACCCTTTTGAAGAGCGCATAATAATCGGGTGCAGGCCTCAGGCCTGCCCGCCGGAGGCCCTTAGACTCTCGACTATTCGGCGCGCGCTAACCCCGCACCCATTGGATGCCCAGCGGCTCGCGGAAGGCGAAGCGCTGCAGGTGGCTGGCGACCACGGCCTCGATCCGTTCGAGCGTCGGCGCGTCGGGCGCCGCAACGGTCACCGTCAACGCATCGGTGGCAGCGGCAAAATGCGCCGCCGCCACCTCGAAATTGACCCGGCCGCGTTGCGCATCGAACTCGGTCTCCAGCTTGTGCGACCAATGCTTGCACAGCTGCTGGAGGTATTTCGAGCCGTTGGGCGTGGCGATCACCGCGACAGCCTCCGCCACGGCTCAGGCCTTTTCGATTTCGAGCGCCGCGGCATCGAGCGCCGCGGCAATCTTCGCCGCCTGTGCCGCATTCAGCCCGCCGCGCCCGAGCCGCAAGCGCAGCGCGAACTTGAGGTTGGCCATCGCGCGCAGCACCTGCGGCCCGAAGTCGGCCGGGTTGCCGGCGTTGGCGATGCGGTCATAGATCGCCTCGACCGTCGCGGCGTTTTCGGCCAGGTGCGCGGTGCCGGCGTCGGTGATCGTGTACTGGCGCTTGGTGCCTTCGGTGACCGCGCTGGTGACGAGGCCGAGCTCTTCGAGCATCGTCAGCGTCGGATAGACCACGCCCGGCGACGGCGCATAGGCGCCACCCAGCCGCGCCTCGATCTCGCGGATCAGCTCATAGCCATGCCGCGGCGCCTCGGCGATCAGCGCCAGCACCAGCAAGCGCAAGTCGCCATGCTGGAACATCCGCCCCGAACGCCCGTGGCGCCCCATGCGACCGCGCAGGCCTTCGCCGCCGTCGCCCTCACCGAAATGATGACGGCCACGACCGCCCTTCCAATGATGAAACATATTTAGACTCCATTTTGATATATCGATAATTCGATGTAACCGATATATCTAAACTGTATTCCGATACAAGGGGTGGCGCAGAATTTTTTGCGGGCACTGCCACGGCGTAATGATTTGCGTTGCCACCCCAGGCCTGGCAAGCCAGGGCAATGCGGCGGGCCTATTTCCAAGCAAGCGGGGCGGCACTCGCCGCGGCTGACATCAATGCGGTGTTCGGTGAGTTGGCCGACGGACTATCGGCGACCTTCGCACTTGAACCGGCGCAGCGCGGTGCGTGGCAGTTTGAAATCGCCCACCTGCAAGCGATTGGCGCAGCGCTGCCCGACGCGCACATCTTCATCGAATTCGCGATCCCGCGCATGGGCCGGCGCGCTGACGCAATAATCGTCGTAGGTGGCCTGATCTTCGTGCTCGAATACAAGGTCGGCGAGACAGGCTTTCCGCGCCACGCGGTCGAGCAGGTCCATGGCTACGCGCTCGACCTCAAGAACTTCCACGTCACCAGCCACGACAAGACCATTGTGCCGCTGCTCATCGCTACCAAGGCACCGCCGCAACAGCTCGGCTTCGGCTTCTGGGCTGCAGACCGCGTGCACACGCCAATCTGCGTCGGCGCCGATGAAGTGTTGCCGACGATCCGGCGCATGCTTGCCGCGGGCGATGCCGTACCCTTCGATGCATTGGACTGGGCAGCCGGCGGCTACCGTCCGACGCCAAGTATCATCGAGGCCGCCGAAGCGCTGTACCGCGGCCATGACGTCGCAGAAATCTCGCGCTCCGAAGCTGGCGCCGAAAACCTGACACTAACCGCGACTGCCATCGAAGCGGTGGTCGAAGCGATGCGCGCCAGTGGCGGCAAGGCGATTTGCTTCGTCACCGGCGTCCCCGGCGCCGGCAAAACGCTTGCCGGGCTCAACATCGCCTGCGGCCGCATGGCGCGCGATATCGGCGAGGACGCGACCTATTTGTCGGGCAACGGTCCGCTGGTCGACGTGCTGCGCGAAGCGTTGCGGCGTGACCACCAGCACCGCAAGGGTCGCGCCAATCCCGGCGACAGCGATGCCAAGCACCTTGCCGCGCGTTCCCCCGACAAGTTCGTGCAGAACGTCCACCATTTCCGCGACGAATATCTCGCCCCCGATCAAATCCCGTCCGAACACGTCGTGGTTTTCGATGAAGCGCAGCGCGCCTGGGACCGCACCGCCACCGCGCGCTTCATGCAGACCAAGCGCGGCTTGCCCGATTTCGACCAGTCCGAGCCGGCGTTCCTGCTGTCGGTCATGGACCGCCGACCCGATTGGTGCGTCGTCGTCTGCCTGATCGGCGAGGGCCAGGAAATCAATCGCGGCGAAGCCGGTATCGGCGAATGGCTGCGCGCACTGCAGGGCGACTTGCGCCACTGGCAGATATTCCTGCCGCCACATTTGCTGGGGCCGGCCGGCGGCGTCGATGGTGCGATGCGCTGGCACCTTGAACAACGCGCGCAGCCACCGGTGCCGGCACTGCATCTGGCCGTGTCGATCCGCTCTTTCCGTGCCGAAACCGTCTCGGCCTATGTTGGCGCGCTGCTGGGCCCCGAGGCCGCGGCGGCACGCGCGGTCCTGCCCGACGCCGGCCAATTCCCGATTCTGCGGACGCGTGACCTTGGCGCAGCGCGGCGCTGGTTACGGGGTCAACGTCGCGCCACCGAACGCGCCGGACTACTCGCCTCATCGAATGCACTGCGGCTCAAACCCGAAGGCATTTTCGTCAAGAACGAGCTTGATGTCTGCAATTGGTTTCTCAACGAAACCGCCGACGTGCGCTCATCGAACGCGCTCGAGGACGCGGCGACCGAATTTGCCGTGCAGGGACTCGAGCTCGATTGGACCTGCGTCGCGTGGGACCTCAACCTGCGTCGGGACGATGCCGACGCATGGCAAGCGCGCGATTTTCGCGGCACCAAATGGCAGATGATCCGCGCTGGCGACGATGCCATCGGCCGTGCCGAATATGTCCGCAACGCCTACCGCGTGCTCCTCACCCGCGCGCGGCAAGGCATGGTGATTTTCGTGCCGCGTGGCGACGCCGCGGACGCCACGCGACCGCCGGCGGACTATGACGCGGTCGATCGCTGGCTGGCCGATTGCGGGATTCCCGAACTGCGGCTTGGCTAGGCCTGTTCAGGCCGAAGGCGTGAACGCCTGTGATATCTCGCGCGCCACCGGTAGCGCCTCGAAGCGGGCGGCGAGGTCGCTGAGTGCCGGATAGGCGGTCATGTCGATCAGGCCGGGGTGGGCGTCGGCGATGAAGCGCAGCACCACGCACACCGCGATGTCGGCGTGGCCGAGCTGTGGGCCGAACCACCAGGCGCCGGTGTGCATCACGCGCTCGTCCTCCAGCACCTGCAGCACCGCGTCGATCTGCGCGCGGCAGCGGCTGACCCACAGGTCGGAGCGTTGCTCATGGAAGCGCAGTTCATAGAACAGGCTGACCGCCTTTTCCGCCATACCGGTGGCGAGTGCGGCAACGCGCAGCGCGCGGTGGCGCGCCGGCTCTTGCCTCGGGAACAGCGCGCGCGCCGCCGGCACCTGCCCGTCGAGGTAGTCGAGGATGCTGGCGCTATCGATCAGCGCGGTGCCGTCATCCAGCACCAGCGTCGGCACGCGCAGCAGCGGGTTGTAGGGCCGGATCTTCTCGAAGTCGCCAAACACCGACCAGGGCTTGTGCTCGAACGGCAGCGCGTACAGCCGCAGCGTGATACCGACGCGCCGCACGAACGGTGAATCATACTGACCAATCAGGATCATGCTACCCGCCTCCCGCGCTTCAGCGCAGCAGGATAACCGGACGTCGTGGGGACCGCCACATCCAAGCCGCGGCGCAGCGCCGCCGGCGGTGCCGAAAAATCAAACGCCCCCGACGACGCTCGACCTAATGCAGCGGCCTGGGCTTGCTGGTTTCGGAAACCAGAATCACCTTGCCGCCCAACACTGTCGCAAAAACGGTCACGTCCTTGATCTTGATCGCCTCGACGGTTTGCGGGTCCTCGTTCAGGACGGCAAAGTCGGCAAACTTGCCCGGTTCGATCGTGCCCACCTTGTCCTCGACGCCCAGCGTATAAGCGGCATCGGCGGTAATCATCCGCATCGCTTCGGCCGCCGTCACGGCTTCGGCCGGCGCCCAGATTTTTCCGTCGCCGTAGACGTCGCGACGCGTGGTGGCCGTCCAGACTTCTTTCAGCGGCATCGGCGCCGAAACGGGCGCATCCGAGTGGATGGACGTCACCACACCGCTGCGCACCAAAGTGCCAAGCCGGGTTGCCGTGGAGGCGCGGTCCACGCCCAACGCCTGATACTGCAATTGGGCGCGTTCGGAGATGTAGGAGATATTGGCACTCACCACTGCGCCGAGCGCCTTGATTTTCATCACCATCGCCGTCGACGGGATGCCGAAGTGATTGATCGTGTAGCGATGATCAAACCGCGGCTTGGCATCCTGCAAAAGCTGTAGTGCGTTGATCGAGTTTTGATTACCGACATCGCCGTTGCTGTGAATGTGGATGTGGAAGCCCGCATCCCACCACGGCTTCATCG
>CALDHQ010000410.1 GCA_937894055.1 uncultured Polymorphobacter sp. | reverse complement strand
CACCGCGAGGTCGGGCGCGTGCGTCGCACACGCCGCGAAGACTTCGGCGGGCTCGAATTTCAGGCCGGGCAATGTCATCACCGTGCCGCCGCGCGCCATCGTGTAGATGCCGATCAGGAAGCCGGTGCCATGCATCAGCGGCGGCATCACCAGGATCCGCGAAACCGTGGCGGTATCGGCGACGTTGGTACAATGGCCGGCGAGGGTCGCGACCGGTCCGGCCTCCGGCGTCGGCGCACCGCCGCCGAGCAGCGACCACACCGCCGATTGGTCCCACATCACACCCTTGGGCATGCCGGTGGTGCCGCCGGTGTAGATGAACAGCATGTCGTCGGGCTGATAGTCTTGCGCGGGCAGCGACAGACCCAAGGTGGCGGCGACCTCGAAGCTGCACGACGGTTTGCTGGGCTGCCCGCCGACTTGCAGGACCAGTTTCAGTTTGGGCAGGCGCGGCACAAGTTGCGCCACCAGATCAGCGAAATCAGCATCATGGACGAGCACCGCCGCGTCCGAATTGTCGAGGATGTAGAACAGCTCCTCGCCGGTGTAGCGGTAGTTGATGTTGACGTGCACCATGCGCGCCTTGAACGTCGCGATGGTGGTTTCGAGATAGGCGGGCGAGTTGCGCATCAGGTGTGCGACCTTGTCGCCGGCGCCGGCACCGGCAGCGATGAAGCTGGCCGCCAGACTGTCGGTGCGTCGGTCGAGATCGCCCCAGCGCGTCACATGATCGCCGTGGATCAGTGCCGGCCGTTCGGGTTCGATATGCGCGCCGATGCTGGCGAAGATGCTGCCGAAACTGAACATGGCCTGGTCCCCGTGGAGCGCTACCGATTGTCGCGACCGGCAGCATTTCAAACTATTGTGCCTGTAGTGATGGTCAATCGCGCCCGCCGACACAAGCGCGACGACGATGACGGGAATTTTTGCGCTTCAGCCGGCTCAGACGGTGTGCAAGACGGCAAATTGTGTCAATCATGCCAGCCACGACGCCGGCGTCGACTCCCCGCAGCCAGCGGGGCCGACATCTGAAACCGGCGCGGGGAGAATCGATCGATGCGTGCCTGGGTCTGCCACAGCCTTCAAGACGACCGCAGCGGGCTGCGCTTCGAAACCGAATGGCCCGAACCGACCGTCCCCGGCGCCGGCGAGGTCACCGTCGCGCTGACGGCTGCATCGCTCAACTATCCCGATTTGCTGATGCTGTCCGGCGGCTATCAATACCGCCCCGAACTGCCGTTCATCCCCGGCATGGAGGGCTGCGGCATCATCACTGCGGTGGGCGAGGGGCTGTCGGGCGAACTCATCGACGAGCACGTCATTGTCGGCGGCCGCGGCGGCTGCCTTGCCGAGCGCATGACGCTGCCGGCGTCGGCGCTGCGCATTGTCCCCGATGGCCTGCATGATGACGAGGCCGCAGCCCACACCGTTGGCGCACTGACTGCCTATGTCGGGCTGGCAGTGCGCGGCCGCATGCAGCCCGGCGAGCGCGTGCTGGTGCTCGGCGCCGGTGGCGGCATGGGGCTGGCGGCGGTCAGCATGGCGGTGGCGCTGGGCGGCGAGGTCGTGGCAGCGGCATCGACCCCCGAAAAACTCGCGGCGGCTAAGGCCTGCGGTGCCCATGAAACGCTGTTGCTCGACCGCGCCGCACCCGATTTCAGCGCCTATAAGGGGCACTTCGATCTGGTCTTCGATCCCGTCGGCGGGCCGGCGGTCATGCCAGCGCTGCGGACGTTACGCTGGGGCGGCCGCTACCTGATCATCGGCTTTGTCGCGGGCGCACCGGTCAGCCTGCCGCTCAACCGGTTGCTGCTCGCCGGTACCGAAGTCATCGGTGTGCGGGCAGGGGAGTATGCGCGGCAGGTGCCGGGCAGCGGCCCGCGCCATTTGCGGGCGATCGACGGGCTCGCAGCAGAGGGCAAGATCAACCCGTTCATCGGCTTGCGCGTGCCGCTCGACCGCGCCGACGAAGCCTTTGCCGCGATGGCCGACGGGACGCTGGTCGGCAAGGCCGTGGTGACGATCTGACGCCGGCTTCAAACGCTGGCAGTGACACCCAGTTTTTCGACCAGCGCCGTGGCGATGAGGTCCTCGGCGGTCACGACGATGGTCGCACCGGCGCGCTTGAGCAGTTCGCGGCGCGAGCCATTCTCGCCGTAGACGGCAATCGCCAGCTTCGGGTTGAGCGTGTGCGCCATCAGCGTGATCACAAGATTGCGGTTGGGGTCGGCAGTCGCCACGATCAGCGCGCGCGCCGTGTCGATCTTGGCATGGTGCAACACATCGTCGTCGACTCCGGCATCGCCAAGGACAACGGTGAATTTCTGTTCGGCTGCGATTGCGGCACGGTCTTCAATCGCGGTGACGATGACCACGGTGTCGCCCTGGTTGCGCATATGGTTGGCGACCTTGGCGCCAACGGAATCGAAGCCGACGACGACGACATGGTTGGTGAGCGTGTTGAGCGTGCGTTGCATGCGGCGGTTCTCGCGGTAGATGAGGACGTCCTCGTTCGACATTAGGCCGGTCAGGCGGGTGATGGTAAAGCCGCCGATGAACATCGTCGACAACATCATGACGATCATGAATTCGCGCTGCCGCGTATCGAACGTCGAAAAGTCGCCGAGTGTCGAGACAATGTTGGCCGAATTCCACAAGCCGACGAACAGCTTGTCCTGATAGCTGGTCGTGCCCGGATCGAGGAACGCCAGTCCGAACGTGCTCAGCGCCATCAACGCCAGCAACACGGCCATCGCCCGCAGCGCCTGCCGGCGCCAGACGGCGAGGCGATAGGCACCACGGTTGGGGTCACTGACTCGGTAGAATGACAAGCTGCACACTCGCTGAATGAGACATATCGCCATAGGTCGCCGGGCCGTGCTTGTCGATGCACCCCGGGCCGCGCGCTGGACGCCCGACATGACCACTGCTAAGCCTTCGCTCACGCGCCAACACAGAAATGCCCAGGGGGACACCGATGTTTCGACGCCTTCTCAGCCACATGCCGCTGATACTGTTCGCGCTGGCGTGGCTGGCGATTGCGTTCGTGCTGGGCCATCTGGCCACCGTCAAACAGCTGTGGCCGGCCACATACATCGAAGGCGTCATCAAGTCGGTCGACGTCATCAAGGACCATTTTACCGGCAAGCACAGCTCGGACTTCATGGGCCACACAGATATCCCCGTCAGCCAGATGGCACAGGCGCGCATGCAGGTGCTGGCACCGGGCGGCGACGAGGCGTTCCTGCTCGTCGGCGGCCCGCAGCGCTATCTCGATTTCTGTCCCGGCAGCGGCTGCCTTGCAGTGATCGTCGACCGTCAGGGCAAGCTCGTCCACGGCATTCCGTTCCGTCCCGACGAACTGCGCCAGGGCAGCATCGCGCAAAGCCCCTATGAGCAGCCGTTCGTCAATCCGGGGCTCGATCTCAACCCGCAGGGCCTCGCCCAATTGCCGGGCGGCGACCTCATCGTCACATTCTACAACGACAAGGCGTTCCCGTTCGGCGCCGGCGTCGCGCGCATCAAGCGCGACGGCCATGTCGTCTGGTATCGCCATGACTATACGCACCACTGGCCGACACTGCTGCCCAGCGGCAAAATTCTGGTGACTGGCGCCGACATCTCGACCACGCCGATGTGGCGCCACCTCGGCGCCGGCCATATGCTCGTGTCGGGCTGCAAGGCGGGCTATCTGCGCGACACCGTGCAGGTGCTGGGCAGCGACGGCAAACTGCTCGAAAGCCGTTCGATCTACGAAGCGATGCTCGATTCACCTTATCGTGCCTTGCTGTTGCAGACGGCAATCCCGTTCAAGAAGACGCCCGAATCGTGCGATCCGCTGCACACCAATTTCGTCGTCGAGGTCGGTGCCGAAATGGCCGCCGCACTCGGCGATGTCGCCGCCGATGACTGGTTGCTGTCGATGCGCAACATCAGCGCCGTCGGGATCATGGATCGCCGCACCGGCAAGATGAAACACGTGTTCCGCGGTAATTTCTTTTTCCAGCACAGCGCCCAGCCGGTCGGCGCCAAGATCCTGATCTTCGATGATCTTGGCGCCTCGGCCGCGAGTGGCCCGTCGCGCGTCATCCTGTTCGATCCGGTTACCAATGCCCAGACCACGGTGTTCCCCGGCCCTGAAACGCCGGCGGATACACCGTTCTACACCACCGTCGCGGGCAACATCGATGTGTCGGCAGACCGCCAGCGCGCGCTGGTCGCCGTCACCGAAGCCGGGCTGACCTATGAAATCGATATCGCCACGGGACGCGTGCTGACCCGGCTCGACAATCTGCATGATTTGCGGTCGCTTGGGCTGACATCGCCGCCCGAAGTCGATCACGCCGCGCGCTTCAAGCAGTTCGGCGCCTATTATGTCCGGACGCCGGCCGTGGCCACTGTGGTCAAATAGGCGGGCAGGGCGGGCGACTTGACGCTTGAGCCGCCTCGGGTGAATGCCTAAAGCTGAACAGGCAGACGCAGGGAGATTTCGCAGATGACCGGCACCACGCGACAGAAGTTCATGGCTTGGCCGCTCGTGCTGGTCGCTGCGGTCGCCGCCATGCCGGTGCAGGCCTATGCAGGTCCCGGCGCTGGCCTGTCGATGATCGGCTCGCTGGTGGCGCTGATTGGCGCGCTGCTCGCCGGCATCTTCGGTTTCGTCTGGTTCCCGGTCAAGCGCATGCTCAAGAAGCGCAAGGCCAGCCAGGCCGACGCCGCGCTGCCGCCGACCAAGCCCAACGAGACGCAGCGCTGAGCGTGCCGGCGGATCTGCCCGCCTGGCTCGGCGCGGGCTTCATCATCATCGGTTTCGGCTGGCTGCTGGCCCGCCTCGGCCTCGTCGAGATTGCACGCGACGTCGCGGCGCAGTCGCGGCAAAGCATGGCGGTGATGCGCAATCCGGCGCTCGATGACGATGCCAAGGAAGCCGCGATGCAAGCCGCGGCCAAGGCGATGTTCGCGCTGTTCTTCAAGCTCACCGCCGGGCTCGCCGTGGCACTCGCGCTGCCGATGGCGCTGGTCTGGGCGGTGGCGCAAACCGGTGTGGTCAGTTTCGACCACATTATCGAGGTATCGCTGACCTGGCCGTTCCTGCTCGCCGGGGTCGGGGTGTTCATTGTCGTCGCCATGCTGGGGCGCCGCCCAGCGGCCGCCAGCGCCAGCGCGGCAAGCGGGTTTGAAAACAATTACGGCTGGCTCGACCGCCTGCTGCAC
>CALDHQ010000409.1 GCA_937894055.1 uncultured Polymorphobacter sp. | reverse complement strand
TGAAATCCTCCGACGGCTACGCCCACGGCCTCAACGAACGCGTGCCGGTCGACGCCATCCCCGGCGCGCTGCAGCAGTGGCACGAGGTGATTACGACGCTGGCGAAATAGGCTTAGTGCGCACCGCGCAAGGCGCAATTCAATAAATCGATTGATTGTAAGGCTGACTTACTATTAATTGGTGGCCATGCACCTTGTCGACAAACCCGAATCCACGGCGTTCCCCGATGCGACCGACTCGCTGATCTTCCGGTTCGAGGATGTGCCGCGCCATATCCGGCGCAGGCTCGATACCGCGCTCGAAGGCTATGGATTGACGCGCACGCAATGGCGGTTGCTCGCCTATGTGTTTCGGGGCGATGGCTTGACGCAGACCGAGCTGGCACGGTTGCTCGAACTTGAACGCGCAACCGTCGGTCAGGCCATCGATGCGCTGGAAGCCAAGCGCCTGGTGCTGCGCAAACCCATCGCGGGTGATCGCCGCGCCTGGGCGATCGGGGTGACGGCCGAGGCGCACGCCTTGCTTCCCGAATTGCAACGCATCGGCGCGGAAGTTTCAGCGCAGCTGTTCCGCGGCTTCGATGACGCCGATCTCGCCGCGTTGCGCGCAATGCTCGAACGCATGAACCGCAACCTCGCCGACTGAGACCCGCAGGAGTGAAACCATGACGACCAATGCTGCCAGCGCCGCGACGGCGCCGCTCGATTCGATTGACCCAAGTCGCGCCGAATGGTTTGCCGACGGTTCGATCCTGCCGCTGATGGCACGCCTGCGCGACGCGGCGCCAATCCACTATTGCCGCGAAAGTCCCTACGGCCCTTATTGGTCGGTGACCCGCCACGCCGACATCATGGCGATTGAATTGCAGCCCAATCTGTTTTCGTCATCGCACCTGCACGGCGGCGTTTCGCTGCTCAACAGCAACGCTGAAATGCAGTACGTCACCTTTGTGCAGATGGATCCGCCCGAGCACACGCCGCGGCGCAAGGCGGTGGCGTCGGCGTTCGACCCGTCCGAAATGCACCGGCTGGCGGCCGATTTGCGCCAGCGCACGTCGGACTTGCTCGACCGTCTGCCGCGCGACCGCGTGTTCGACTGGACGCACGAGGTGGCAGTACGGCTGACCACCGATATGCTCGCCATCATGTTCGATTTTCCGTGGGAAGACCGCGACAAGATTGCCGACTGGTCCGAATGGCTGACGTCGGCTGCAGCGGCGCGCGACCATCCTGCCGAACGCAACGCGAAGATTCAGGAAATGGCGACCTATTTCTTCGGGCTATGGCAGGCGCGCACCGCAAATCCGCAGGCATCGGATTTGCTGTCGCGGATGATCCGTTCGCCGGCGCTGGGCGCGATGGACCCGGTCGAGTTCATGGGCAGCCTTGTGGCACTTGTCGTCGGCGGCACCGATACGACGCGCAACACGATGTCGGGGCTGGTGATTGCCAACGCGCAATTCCCCGACGCCTGGGAAAAGGTCATTGCCGACCCGGGGCTTGCCACCAACACCGTCAGCGAGATCATCCGCTGGCAGACGCCGGCGACACACATGCGCCGCGTCGCGACCGAAGATGTCGATTTTGGCGGCGTCCACATCCGCAAGGGCGACGCAGTCATCATGTGGTACGTCAGTGCCAACCGTGACGAGGCGGTGTTCGTCGACGCCGACCGCTTCATGCCCGATCGCCCCAACGCGCGCCGCCATCTGGCGTTCGGCCACGGAATCCATCGCTGCGTCGGTGCCCGGCTGTCCGAGCTGCAGCTCGAGGTGCTGATTTCGGAGATGGCGCGCCGCCAGATGCGCATCGATATTGTCGGACCTGTCGTGCATGACCCGAATTGCTTCCTCAGCACGATCAAGTCGGTGCCCGTCCGTATCACTAACGGCTGACCAGTTGCGCCCCTAGCCGATTAGCGCGTCGAGCCAG
>CALDHQ010000408.1 GCA_937894055.1 uncultured Polymorphobacter sp. | reverse complement strand
GATCTGATAATCGCGCGACACCCGGTAAAACCGCTGCCACCCTCACCCCGCTCGCCGTTGGCGAGTCGCCCTCTCCCCTAAAGGGAGAGGGAAGGATCAGGCGCCAGTGAGGATACGGTCCACCAACTGCTTCACCGTCGGCACAAACCCGTTCGAATAGAACGGGTCCTGCTTGAACCGGTAGGCTGAGTGCCCGCCGAACATCAGATTCTGCTCGGTGTCGCCGCCGTGTGCGATGTCCTGCAGCGTCTTCTGGATGCAGAAGCTGCGCGGGTCGGCGAGCTTGCCCGTGGTGTAGGTGTCGTAATCCTTCCACGCCGAAAAGCCGCAATGGCTGAGGCAGCCCATGCAGTCCGACTGGTCCTGGCGGATGATGTCGCGGTCGGCCGGCGTCACGAACACCAGCGTATTGTCGGGGGTCTTGAGCGCTTCGGTATAGCCCTCGCCCGCCCAGCCGCGCGCTTTGAGCAGCGCGTCGCGGTTGACGTAATATTTCTTCCGCCCCACCCCGACATCGAGCAGCAGCGGATGGTCAACTGTCTCGACCGCCGAAAACTCGATCTGGCGTTCGGAGCGCGCTTCCAATGCGCGCAGGAACGGGTTGCGCACCGCGCTTGAATAGAAGCCGGTCGGTGAGAACTGGTGCAGCAGGATGTCGCCTTCATCGAGCGTCATCAGGCGCTGTTTCCAGCCTTCGGGGATCGGGCTCTCAACCGTCAGCAGCGGCCGCGTGCCGAACTGGAACACCACCGTGCCGAGCTCGGGGTTGTCGAGCCAGTGCGTCCATTCGTCGAGGCGCCAGACGCCGCCGGCCATGACGATCGGCACTTCATCCGAAATGCCGCATTCGCGCATGACCTTGCGCAGCTCGACGCAGCGCGGATACGGGTCCTGCGGCGCGCGCGGGTCTTCGGCATTCGAAAGCCCGTTGTGGCCACCGGCGAGCCACGGGTCTTCATAGACCACGCCGCCGAGCCACGCCGATTCCTTCGAATATGCCCGCTTCCACAATGCGCGGAACGCCCGGGCGCTGCTGATGATCGGGTAGTAAAAAACCTGGTGATGTGCCGCGAGCTCGGACAGCTTGTACGGCATGCCGGCGCCGCAAGTGACGCCGTTGACCAGCCCCTTGGCGCCTTCGAGCACGCCGACCAGCACCTGCTGCGCGCCGCCCATTTCCCACAGCACGTTGACGTTGATCGCGCCGATGCCCTTCGACAGCGTGCCCTCGGCCATTTCATAGGCGCGCCGCACTTGCTGGACGCCGCCATCGATGCCGTACTGGATCAGCTGTTCGTGGCGTTCACGCCGCGTCATCTGCTCATAGACCTGCCGGATGATTTTACCTTCGGCATCATAGCTGTCGGCATTGACCGCCGAAATGGTGCCGACGCCGCCGGTCGCCGCCCAGGCGCCCGACGATTTGTGATTGGTCGCAGCAACGCCCTTGCCACCTTCGACCAGCGGCAGAACCTCGCGACCGCCCATGCGGAGTGCGCGCAACCCATTAAGCATCGAAACGACCTTCTACGTTGCCGGAACCCCCGGCTTGGCGTTCTCTATAGCGCGGCTTTGCCGAAATGCTTAGCTGAAAGCGACAAGTGAGGTGATTGAAGGGCCTCCGGCGGGCAGGGCTGAGCCCTGCACCCGATTGATAAAACCTTCGTCATTCCCGCGCAGGCGGGAATCCAAGCGACGTTGCTGCGATGGATTCCCG
>CALDHQ010000407.1 GCA_937894055.1 uncultured Polymorphobacter sp. | reverse complement strand
GGCGCACGCCGAGAATCCAGAGCGAGTCGGACATGGGGCGAGCGTGCGGGTTGCAGGCAGGTGGTGACGAAACAAAAGCAGATGGTGGGTGGGCGGATTGGGGCGGAGCGAGCGCGGAGTGTACAGCGTGGATCGCCCGGGTGAGCGCGGCTGGCGGTTTTGGCGAAAGCTGCGCTGACGACGTCGACATGGAACCGCGACTTGCGCTCAGGCAGGCGATGACGGGAAGGTGGGGTGTGAATTTCGGTGAAAAACTCTGCCTCGCCTGCGGGCTCTGCTGCGACGGCACGCTCTTGTCGATGGTGGCGAGCACCTGACCGGCGCGCACGAACTGACCGGCATCGACCAGCACCGAGGTCACGCGACCGCCTTCGCCCTGCACGCCGACAGGCATGTCGCGACGGGCGGCAATGCTGCCGGTGCCACGCACGGTGCTTGCGACCATGGTGGTGCCCGGCACGCTGACCGTCACGACGGGCGCGGCCTGCGGCGGCGCCGGCGGCGCATCCTTCTTGCCGAAAAAGTACCAGGCGCCGAGGCCGACTGCGATCGCCAGCAAGGCGCCGAACGCCGGCTTGCTCCAGCGGCCAAGCCGCTCGGCAAGGCCCTGTGGTGCGTCCAAAACGCTCGAATCGCCGGGAGCCGGGACTTTGCTATGCATATTCATGGCCGAATCGTCATCCTGGGGAGGTAGTCGGTGTATTATCGTAGTAATGCACTTCACGCAAGTGCGATATAGCGCATAATTGTGGCACTGCGAAGACCACGGTGTGCAGCCACAGTTTGTCGCACCCCCGCCCTGCCGGGGCCACGCTGGCGCCGCCATCCAAAGCCGTGTAGATTGGCAAGTGTCGGGCGATTTCAAGGGGAAGTGCGCCGGACCTTGTGGGAGGGTTTCGCTTATGGGTTGGATTGCTGCAGCCATCATCGGGCTTATCGCCGGCGCCATCGCCAAGGCCATCATGCCGGGCCGCGACCCCGGTGGCTGGATCGTCACGATGCTGATCGGCATCGGCGGCGCGCTGCTGATGACCTGGGTCGGCCAGGCGCTGGGCTTCTACGCGCCCGGCGAAAAGGCCGGCTTCATCTGGTCGATCATCGGCGCCATCGTTCTGCTCGGCGGCTACCGGCTGATCAAGCGCTAGGCCGCGCGCAGCATTTCGTTCAGCCGCGCGCAAGTTGGCGCGCGCTAGCCTGTCTGCGTTCAACAGCTCCGGGAGCCAAGCCATGAAGACCCGCCACTTTGCCGCGATGATTGCCGCTGCCGTCGCCAGCCTGCCTGCACAGGCGCAGATGGTGCCCGCGCCGACCGTGACGCTCAGCGTCGAGGGCCGCGTCGCGCAGGCCCCTGACATCGTCGACATTTCGGGCGGCGTCGTCACCAGCGCGCCGACCGCCGCCGCCGCACTCGCCGACAATGCGACGCGGATGACCGCGGTGGTTGCAGCGGTGCGCAAGGCCGGCATCGCCGACCGCGATATCCAGACCAGCGGGCTCAGCCTGCAGCCGCAATACAAATACGGCGACAACCAGCCACCCACGTTGACCGGCTATCAGGCGAACAACACCATCAGCATCCGCGTCCGCAAGATCGACGACGCCGGCAAGCTGATCGACACGCTGGTGGCCCAGGGCGCCAACCAGATTTCCGGCCCGACGTTCGGCATCGACAAGGCCGACGCCGCGCTCGACAGCGCCCGCGCGCAGGCGGTCGCCACCGGCCGCACGCGCGCCGACCTCTACGCCAAGGCCATGGGCTACCGCGTGGCGCGGCTGGTCACGCTCAGCGAAGGCAGCGGCTACAGCCCGCCCTCGCCGGTGCCGATGCTGGCCTTGCCGAACATCTCCGCGCAGGCCGTGGATTCTGGCAAGCAAGTCGTCAAGGCCACCAGCGACGGCTATTTCGCGACCTTTCCCGGCGCGAAATATGACGTGATCGTCACCGGCACCAAGAAGGCCTACAAAGCGCCGGACAAAGCCCCGCCGCCAACCGTCACCACGCATTGCAGCAGCGCCGTGGCACTCGCGCCAGAAACGCCCGTCACTTGCGCCGCAGCCGTGGCAGTCCCCGCGCCCGAAGCTATCGAGAACGTCCCGCCCGATTGCGAGATAACCGACCAAGCCCACGCCGACGCCACAGCGCCCGAGGTTGTCGCCATCCGTATCGGTAAGGCCAAAATGAGCCAAGCGGTCTTC
>CALDHQ010000406.1 GCA_937894055.1 uncultured Polymorphobacter sp. | reverse complement strand
TGCCCGCCAGATCGGCACCGACCAGCGGCAGCAGGATGACATCAGGCGTGGATGCCGGCGCATCGGCGGGCGGTTCGGGCAAGCTGCGAAAGCCTGCCACCAGTGCGTCGGTCGCACAGGCGTGGAAGCTCAGGCCGTCGGTCGACGCGTTAACACGCGGCCACAGCACTTGTCGGCCAAGCTGTTGTAATCGCGCCGCAATGTCGATGGGGTCGATTTCGGCGCCGTATGCGGCATAGACCGCCACGCTGCCGGCATCTGCCAACTGCGGCATCACGATATCGGCAAGCTGCGCACGCAAGCCCGCGACTGCGCCGGTATCAAGCTGCGCGACGAATGCCGCGCGGCGGGCGCGCAACGCAGCGCGCAATCGGGTTTTGTCGGTGATCATGCGGGGAATGAGGTGGCGGGACCGCTATGGCCGTTTGCTCGAAGATCCTCTGACGCCAGTAACGTCAGGTGGGAACCATGTAAGACAGACCAGGATCTGCTCAGGGATAGCTCCCGTGGATGTGATATCGCCTCAGGGATGCTCGAAATGCTCGTAACAAGCAGTGCCCGCCATCCACAAGATAAGCCTTTGGCGGTGACTTCTCAAGGCCTGCTTCAGTCGGTCTGTTCGATTGCGGCGGCCAGCGCCTCGGCACGTGCGGCAAGCTTGGCGAAGCGCGCCAGTTCGGCAGGGTCGGGGGCGCCGTTTTTCTTGCGGACTTCGAACAATTCGTCGGCGACAAGAATGCCCGCCATCAACAGCAAGCGCGGCTCGCTCATCGTGCCGAGCGCGCCGGTCAGTTCATCGGCCTTGCGCTGCAGGTGTTCGGCAAGCTCGGTCAAATGCGCTTCCTCGCCGTCGCCGCACGCCAGCGGATAGCTGCGGCCACCGATGTTCACATTGATCTGGCCCATGCCTCAGTTCCTCGGTGCAGCGCTGGCGAGAAAGCTGTCGAGTGCGGCCACTGCCGCATCGCCGTGATGTTCGAGCACGCGGTAGCGCCGTTCGGCGCGTCCCAGCCGCGCGCGCTGCGCCAGCGCGGCAATCTCCAGGCGGACGACGGCACGTTCGAGCACTTCGAGGCTTTCGGCCAGACTGGGTGGGTTGGACACGGAAACGCCGTCCTGTTTTCAGCGAGTTGGAACGCGAACATAAGAAACTAAATCGACTGTCGTCAATCGCATTGTGCAAGTAACACCGACTGTAATAGCTTTGGCAGCGCTGGCAGCCCGTCACGCCACCGTAACGCTGCTGAAAGGTGCACGTAACGCCTGCCGAAAGGCAGCTTTGTTGACGCATAGGAACACGCTGGCCATATGGGCGGCGCGCGACGCAGCCCGAGTCGCGCCCGGATCATAAGGTCGCCCGCACCGATGTCGCAAACCAGCCCGCAGCCCGCAATGTTGCAACCCATGGCCAATGCGATCCGCGCGCTCGCGATGGATGCCGTCGAAGCCGCCAATTCGGGCCACCCCGGCATGCCGATGGGCATGGCCGATGTCGCGACGGTGCTGTTCACCCGCCATCTCAACTATGACCCGGCGCAGCCGCACTGGCCCGACCGTGACCGCTTCGTGCTGTCGGCGGGCCATGGTTCGATGCTGATTTACGCGGCGCTGCATCTGGCGGGCTATGCGCGCCCGACGATGGACGACATCCGCAACTTCCGCCAGCTGCACAGCCCATGCGCCGGCCACCCCGAGAATTTCGAACTCGCCGGCATTGAAACCACCACCGGGCCGTTGGGGCAGGGCTTGGCGACCGCCGTCGGCATGGCGATGGCCGAGCGCCATCTGAATGCCGTTCACGGCGACGCGCTGGTCGATCACCACACCTATGTCATCGCCGGCGACGGCTGCCTGATGGAAGGCATCAGCCACGAAGCCATCGGGCTCGCCGGGCATCTCGGCCTCGGCCGGCTGATCGTGCTGTGGGACGACAACCGCATTTCGATCGACGGGCCGGTCAGCCTGTCGAGCAGCGAAAACACCGCGCTGCGCTTCGAAGCTGCCGGCTGGCAGACGCTGGCATGCGACGGCCATGACGTGGCTGCTGTTGATGCGGCGATTGCAGCCGCCAAGCTCGATCCGCGCCCGACACTGATCGCCTGCCGCACCACCATCGGCTACGGCGCGCCGAAAAAGGCCGGCACCAGCGGCGCGCACGGTTCGCCGCTCGGCGCCGAGGAAATCGCCGGCGCGCGTGCTGCGCTCGGCTGGACGGCAGCGCCGTTCGAAGTTCCTGACGACATACTGAATGGCTGGCGCAGCGCCGGTACGCGCGGCACCGCCCGGCGCGAAGCGTGGGAAGCCCGGCTCGCTGCGGCACCTGCGGCGGCACGTGCGGCGTTCGAAGCCGGTCAGCCCGGTGACATTCCGGCAACCGCGAAAGCGGCACTGCAGGCGCACCTCGAAGGGCTGGTAGCTGCACCGCAGAAGATCGCGACGCGCAAGGCCTCCGAAATCGCGCTCGCCGCGCTGACCCCGCACGCACCGACGCTGTTTGGCGGCTCGGCCGACCTGACCGGCTCGAACAATACAAAAACCAAGGATCTGCAGCCGTTTACGCGTGACAGCTATGACGGCCGCTACGTTTACTACGGCATCCGCGAGTTCGGCATGGCCGCCGCGATGAACGGCATCGCGCTGCACGGCGGGCTGCTGCCGTTCGGCGGCACCTTCCTGGTGTTCTCGGATTATTGCCGCAACGCCATCCGCATGTCGGCGCTACAGCGCGCCCGTGTCGTCTATGTGCTGACGCACGATTCGATTGGCCTAGGCGAAGACGGCCCGACGCACCAGCCGGTCGAGCACATGCTCAGCCTGCGCGCCATTCCCAACCTTGCAGTCTATCGCCCGGCCGACGCGGTCGAGACCGCCGAGGCCTGGGCGCTGGCGCTCGCCGACAAGACGCGGCCGTCGGTGCTCGCACTGTCGCGTCAGAACCTCCCGCAACTGCGTGATAATGTTGCTGAAAACCTGACCGCCAAGGGTGGCTATCGGCTCGCTGCCGCGAAAGCCGCGCGCCGTGTCGTGCTGCTCGCCACCGGCTCCGAAGTCGCCATCGCGCTCGATGCGGCGGCCAAGCTCGAAGCGCAGGGCATCGGCGCCGATGTCGTGTCGATGCCGTGCTGGGAAGCGTTCGACGCGCAGCCAGCCGCGTATCGTGCCGGCCTGCTGCCTGCCGACGCGCTGATCGTATCGGTCGAAGCCGGGGTGACGCTGGGCTGGGAACGCTATACGGGCAATGACGGCTTGAACATCGGCATCGACAGCTTCGGCGCTTCGGCGCCGATCGAGGCCTTGTACGACCATTTTGGCCTGACCGCCGACAAGATTACCGCGCGCATCGTGGCGCGCCTGAACCGCTGAACAGGAGACTCACATGACGCTTAAGGTTGCCATCAACGGCTTCGGCCGCATCGGCCGCAACGTGCTGCGCGCGATCATCGAATCGGGCCGCACCGATATCGAAGTCGTGGCGATCAATGACCTCGCCGACGCCAAGATGAACGCCATGCTGCTCAAGCGCGATTCGGTGCACGGCCCGTTCAACGGCACCGTCGAAGCCGATGGCAATGACATCATCGTCAACGGCAAGCGCATCCGCGTCACTGCCGAACGCGACCCCGCCAAGCTGCCGCACGCCGAAATGGGCGTCGATATCGCGCTCGAATGCACCGGCTTCTTCACCGCCGCCGACAAGGCCGGTGCGCACCTGACCGCCGGCGCCAAGCGCGTGCTGATTTCGGCACCGGGCAAGGGCGTCGACCTGACCGTCGTCTACGGCGTCAACCACGACAAGCTGACCAGCGACCACAAGATCGTCTCGAACGCCTCGTGCACGACCAACTGCCTCGCGCCGGTCGCCAAGGTCCTCAACGACGCGTTCGGCATCGAACATGGCCTGATGACCACCATCCACGCCTACACCAACGATCAGAAGATCCTAGACCAGGTCCATGAAGACCCGCGCCGCGCCCGTGCCGCCGGCATGTCGATGATCCCGACCACCACCGGTGCCGCACGTGCGGTCGGCGAAGTGCTGCCTGAGCTCAAGGGCAAGCTCGACGGTTCGGCCGTCCGCGTGCCGACCCCCAACGTCAGCCTCGTCGACCTGACCTTCGTCCCCGGCCGTGCGGTCACCCGCGACGAAGTCAACG
>CALDHQ010000405.1 GCA_937894055.1 uncultured Polymorphobacter sp. | reverse complement strand
CTTCCGATCTCACGCCGGTTGCCGATGCGGCACCGCCGGAAACGCCCTTGCCGACCATGTAGTTGCGCACGGCATCAGCACGACGCTGCGACAGTGCCAGGTTGTAGTCGGCACTACCCGAAGTGTCGGTGTTGCCGGTCAGCGCGACGCTGACCTGACCCGTTGCAGCGAACTGCTCGGCGGCGCGGTCGAGGATCGCGGAGGCTTCAGGCGTAATCAGCGACTTGTCGAAGTCGAAGAACACCAGGAACGGACCGGGGGTCACGGCAGCTGGCGGGCAAGGCGGCAACGGTGCAGCGATCGGCGCAGGCGCCGGTGCGGGCATCGGTGCGACGGGTTCCGGCGGCGGGCTGTACTGGCCGAAGCGGATACCGATACCGCCGACGACCTGGTTGCGCGACAGGCCATCCTGATAGTTGGTGTAGCGATATTCGACCTTGGCATAGACGTTGCTGCCGAGGCCCTGCTCAAGGCCGACAGCGCCGCGGACGCCGCCGTAGCTCTGCGACGAATCGAAGCTGACCAGCGATGCGACCGGCGTGTAATTGTAGTCGATCTTGGTCTTGGCGTAACCACCGGCGAAGTACAGCAACGTCGACGGGCTGACCTTGAAGCCGAGGCGGCCCATGGCCGACCATTCGTTCTTGGCGTCGGCGATAATCGTCCCGCCGAAGCCGTCGAATGCGGTCGCTTCGACCGTCGACCAGTTGTAGTTGCCGAACACGCCGAGGATCACGCTGTCCGACAGGCGAAAGTCGTAGCCGGCTTCGGCGCCGTACAACCAGCCCTTGTCATCGACCTTGGTGTTGAAGCCCTGACCAACGCCGTCGAACTTGAGGTTGTCCCAGCCGCCCTGGCCTTCAATACGAAAGCCGTTGAATTCATAGGCCTGGGCAGAAACGGAGGCAGTACCGGCCAGCAGCACGGCACAGAGCAGAATATGTTTCAAGATTTTCCCCTTTTCGGGATGATCGGGCGTCAGGGTTGACGCGGTCTAGAACAGGCATTCACATCGTTGGTTCCAGCCAACGAGTATGTCGGCGCCGGACTGTCGCTTTTTGGCAACAGTCGATGTGGCCGCCTGTAGCCCTAAGGCTAGTTCTTGGCCTGGTCTGCGGCCTTGGTCGTCGCCTTGCCGACCGAGCTGACGTCCTTGCCGGCGCCCGAAACGGTGTTGCACGCCGTCAGCAGCAGTGCGGCAGCGACGGTCGACATGATCAGGATAGTGCGCATGATGGGAGTCCTTTGGCTTGCGGCGGCGGCACACAAGCGTGTCGACGGCGGCTTGCCGCAATCAACGCATCTGCTGCATTTGGGTTCCCTCAGATGGCGGCAGCGCGGCTGATTGCTGCGGCCAGTCCCGCCTCACTGTATGGCTTCGCCAGAATGACGGCGTGCGGGCTGTTGCCGCGAATTTCGGCAATGTCGCCGCTGACCAGAATGCAGGGGATGGCCTGCGTCGCCCGGATTGTCGCGATGGCGGCAACGCCGCTGCCCTGTTGCAAATGCGCATCAACAATCATCAGCCCCGGGCCATGGGCAAGCGCGGCGGCGACGGCGCCCGCCTCGGTCGCCTCGATGGCGCAGACGCTATGACCCATCGCTTCGAGCATTTCGGCCAGCAGCATGGCGATCATCGCGTCATCCTCGACAATCAGGATGGTGCATTTGGGCGAGCGGGTAGCCATGCGCCAGAATACCCCAGTGATGCCGCTGCGCTGCCCCCTCGGAATCTACGTAGAGGCGGGCCCAAGGTTGACAGCACGGCCCGAAGGTTCGCTAGTGTGGCACCCGCCCGGCGCCGACTGCGCCGTTACGCCCAGCCAAAGGGCCGCCGCGCCGTCGCGCCAGACAGCAAGAGTGCCGATTGCCATGCCTGCCGCGGCCCGCAAAGCCAGTACGACGGCCGCGCCGCGACCGGGCTTTGCCGTGGTCGGCATCGGCGCGTCGGCGGGTGGTCTCGATGCCTGCGGCAAGCTGCTCGATGCCGTGCCGCCCGACTGCGGCATGGCGTTCATCCTCGTCCAGCACCTCGACCCGAACCACAAGAGCCTGATGGCCGAGCTGCTCGCGCACCATACGACGATGCGTGTTGTCGAGGCCGGCGACGGCATGGCGGTCGAGCCGGGCAATTTCTACATCATTCCGCCGGGAACCTATCTTTCGGTGGAGGATGGCACCCTGCACGTCAGCCCGCCGCTCGCGCCGCATGGCGCCCGGCTGCCGTTCGATCACCTGCTGCTGTCGCTGGCGCATGACTACGGCCGGCGCGCCGCCTGCGTCGTGCTGTCGGGCACCGGCGGCGACGGCAGCATCGGGCTGAAGGCGATCAAGGAAGCCGGCGGACTGATCATCGCGCAGACCCCCGAGCAGGCCGAATATGACGGCATGCCGCGCAGCGCGATGGCGACCGGCATGGTCGACATGGTGCTCGACGTCGCAGCAATTCCGGCGGCGCTGGCCAAATACACCCGACGCATCGGGCTTTCCGATACGCAGGCCGCTGGCGAGCCCGCCGGCGCGGCGCATTGGCTCAACGAGATCATCGCGCTGGTGCGCGCCAAGACCGCGCATGATTTCAGCCTCTACAAGCCCGGAACCCTGCAACGCCGCACCGAGCGCCGGCTGGCGATGGCGGCGATCGAGCCCGACGGCATGGACCGCTATATCGAGCTGCTGCGGAAGGACGACGACGAGCTCGAGGCGCTGTCGAAGGACCTGCTGATCAATGTCACCAGCTTCTTCCGCGATGCCAAGGTGTTCGACGAACTCGAACAGAAAATCATTCCGGCGCTGCTCAAGCAAAAGGCCGCGGGCGAGACATTGCGCGTGTGGATTGCCGGGTGCAGCAGCGGCGAGGAGACCTATTCGCTGGCGATGTTGCTGCGCGAGGGCGTTGCCGCCGCGCAACGCGACATCAAGCTGCAGATTTTCGCCTCCGACCTCGATCTCGATTCGGTCAACCAGGCGCGCGAGGGCATCTATCCCGAGGCCGCCGTCGCCGACATCACCCCGGCCCGCCTCAAGCGCTTCTTCACGCGCGAAGAACATGGCTACCGGATCATTCCCGAACTGCGCAGCGCCGTGGTGTTCACCCGCCAGGACGTGCTCGGCGACCCGCCCTTCTCGCGGCTCGACCTGATTTCGTGCCGCAATCTGCTGATCTATCTGCAGCCCGAAGCGCAGGCGCGTGTCATCGCCATCTTCCACTTCGCGCTGCGTGACGGCGGCGTGCTGCTGCTCGGCAGCGCCGAAACCGTCAACAGCAGCGACGGGCGCTTTGCTGTCATCAGCAAGGCCGGGCGGATTTTCCGAAAACAGGGTTCCAGCAGCGACACACCGCTGACACGCGCCCCGGCCGAAGGGACGCACCCGCAACGCCACCGCGCTGCACTCAAGCCATCGCGCGCCGCCGTGCTCGCCGAACTGAGCCGCCAGCTGGTTGTCGACCACCATGCCCCCGCTGCGGTGCTGGTCAATGCCCGCAACGAATGCCTGTTCCACCTCGGCCCGACCGACCGCTACCTGCGCATAGCGCCGGGGCTGCCGGCCAATGACGTGCTGGCGATGGCGCGCGACGGCGTGCGCACCAAATTGCGTTCAGCGATCGGGCTGGCACAGGAAAAGGCGGCGCGCGTCGAAATCGGGGGTGGCCATTTGCTCCGCGACGGCGTGCGAACCGGATTCCATATCGTCGCGCAACCGGTCACCAGCGACGGCGAGGCGCTGGTCTTTGTCGCTTTCATCGATGACGACGTGCCGGCAGCGCGGCGCCTTCCCGTACCGGCGCGTGACCAGAGCCGCGTCGCCGAACTCGAAGCCGAACTCGCCGCAACGCGCGAGGAACTCCACGGCGCGATCCGCAGCCTCGAAATGTCGGCCGAGGAGCAGAAGGCGATCAACGAGGAAGCCCTCTCGGTCAATGAGGAGTTCCAATCCACCAACGAGGAATTGCTCACCTCCAAGGAGGAGTTGCAGTCACTCAACGAGGAGCTCACCGCCCTCAACACCCAGCTTCAGGAATCCCTCGAGCGCAAAAGGGTCGCCGCCGACGACCTGCAGAATGTGCTCAACAGCACCGATGTCGCCACGATCTTCCTGGACAAGAACCTGAAGATCCGATTGTTCACCCCCGCCACGCGGGCCCTGTTCAGCATCATCGGCACCGACACGGGCCGCCCCTTGGCCGACCTGAGCTCCCTGGCCTTCGATGCAGACCTCCTGCCCGATGCCCGCGCCACGGTCTACCTGCATGTGCCGTTCTGCCGCCGGTTGTGCTGGTTCTGCGCCTGCCGCACGCAGGGCACGGTTTCGGACGATCCGGTGCGCGCCTATGCCAAGGTGCAGACACCCGGGACCTACAGCGTCACCGTGACCCAGCCGCAGGCGTTTCGCCGCTATCTGCTCGAGCAGTTGGGGCCGCTGATGGAGGACTTCACCCTGCAGGTCGAGGTCGGTCTGAGTGAACAGAATATTCCCTATCCCTATGTGGTCGAACAGGGTGATGAACTGGCTGGCTCCGGGGTCACGGCCGCCGAGTTGGCACGGGTGTTTCCCAGCACTGATCTGTCGGCAGCCACCGACAGCGTGGCTGATGGCCTGCGCGCCTGGAACGATGACGACAAGCTGCCACTGGCGTTGTTCGACGCTGCACGCGTGGATTTCTCGCTCAAGCGCCTGCAGCACTACACCGGCAGTGACTGGCGGCATGTCCAGCCGTGGATCCTGCTGACCAACTATCACCGTTATGTCGACCAGTTCATCCGTTACGGGCTGGACAAGTTGCGCGACGATCCGCGGTATGTGCGTATGGTGCTGCCGGGCAATGTCATCCTCGAGCGCGGCATGGCTGAATCGCACATGCAGGCACTGATCGACGGTATGGTCTGGCATCGATACCAGATGCCGGCTTATCACCTGCTGGCCGAAGATGGCCAGGGGGTGACGCTGGTGAACATCGGTGTCGGCCCGTCGAATGCGAAGAACATCACTGACCATCTGGCGGTATTACGTCCGCATTGCTGGCTGATGATCGGTCACTGTGGCGGGCTAAGGCAGTCGCAGACCATCGGCGATTATGTGTTGGCACACGCCTATATGCGGCGTGACGGCATCCTCGATAGGGTGCTGCCCACGCACATCCCGATCCCGCCGTTGGCCGAGGTGCAGCAGGCATTGCAGGAAGCCGCCGCACAGATCACCGGTGAACGTGGCGAGGCACTGAAGAAGCGTCTGCGTACCGGCACCGTGCTGACCTACGATGATCGCAACTGGGAATTGCATTGGGCCCACGAGCGACCGCTGATTAATCTCTCACGCGCCGTTGCCGTGGACATGGAGAGCGGCACCATAGCGGCTCAGGGTTACCGTCTGCGCGTGCCTTACGGAACGCTGTTATGCGTGTCGGACAAGCCATTGCACAGCGAGATCAAGTTGCCGGGGGCGGCCGGGGTCTTTTACGAGAAAGCCGTCAGTCAACATCTTCAGATCGGGCTTGCCGCGCTTGATCTAGATCGGAAGAGCACACGTCTGAACTCCAGTCACGCCAATGTATCTCGT
>CALDHQ010000404.1 GCA_937894055.1 uncultured Polymorphobacter sp. | reverse complement strand
ACCGTGATGCCAGCGCGTTCACCGCATCGGCGGCGGCATCGAGCGGTGCGGCGAAGCTGTCGCAAACGCGCTCGCGCCCGTCGGGGGCGAGCAGTTCGGCGCGCATGTGCACCATCGCGCCGTGGAGTGTCGCGAGCGCCGCCACCGAGCTGTGGCAGTCGGCACCCAGCGCGGCAAGCAGGTCGCGTTCGAACCGCACCGCCTGTGATGTCGGCAAGTCGTCGATTGCCGCGAGCAGCGCGGTGGTCGCGGTATCGCCGGCGCGCAATGTTGTGCCCACGGCGCCCTGCGATGCCGCCGGCAACATCGTTTCGATCGGGATGGGGGTGCCGACATCATGCCCCAGCCGCGCCAGCCCGGCAGCGGCGAGCAGCGTTGCATCGATATCGTGGTTGGCGACGCGGGCGAGGCGCGTCGCGACGTTGCCGCGCAGCATCGACACCAGCAAATCAGGGCGCAGCGCCAGCAACTGTGCGGCGCGGCGCGGGCTCGACGTGCCGAGTCGGGCGCTATGCGGCAGCGCGTCGATGCTCGTCGCGCCGATCAGCCGGTCGCGGACGTCGGCGCGTGGCAGCATCGGCCCGAGCACGACGCCCGCCGCGAGTTCGGTTTCGACGTCCTTCATCGAATGCACCGCGAAATCGATGCGGCCGTCGAGCAGCGCGGCGTCAAGTTCCTTGGTCCACAGCGCCTTGCCGCCGATTTCAGCGAGCGGCCGGTCCTGCACGCGGTCGCCGGTGGTGACGATGGTGACGATTTCGACGGCGTCGTCGCGCCAGCCGTGCGCGGCGGCGAGCGCGCTTGCCACCAGCCGCGCCTGCACCAGCGCCAGCGGCGAGCCACGCGTACCAAGTTTGAGCATTTCAGTCATCGCGCGCCTTCTGCTAGACGCGCTGCATAATGGCAAGTGACACGACACCCCGCGCACCCGGCAACCCGCCGCCCACCGACTGGGCGACGTTGCCAAGCTTTGCCTTCGGCGACGCTGCCGCCCCGGCGGATCCTGCACTTGCCGACACCCTGCTGGCGCTGGTGCTGGCGGGCACCAAGACCGCGACGTGCTGGGATGCCCGCGACGGCCTCAAGGGCAGTGCAGTGGGGGACTGCTGGGTGGTGCTCGACGGCACGCGCACGCCGCGCGCCGTGCTGCGGACGGTGGCGCTCGAAAAATGCCGGTTCGATCAAGTCAGCGCCGAGTTTGCCTGGCTTGAAGGCGAGGATGACCGGTCGCTTGCCGCATGGCGCGACGGGCATCGTCAGTTTTTCGAAGTTGACGGCCATTTCGCGCCCGATATGTGGCTGTGGTGCGAGCGCTTCGAACTGGTAGCGGTGCTGTGAGCGCGCTCATTCTGGGCATTGAATCGAGCTGCGACGAAACTGCTGTCGCGCTGGTGCGCGCCGACCGCACCATCGTCGCGCAGGCAGTCGCGTCGCAGGACGCCGAGCACCGGCCGTTCGGCGGTGTCGTCCCTGAACTCGCGGCGCGCGCGCACGTCGAGCGGCTGACGCCGATGGTCGAGGCGGTGCTGGCCGAGGCCGGCATCACGCTGGCGCAAGTCGATGCGATTGCCGCGACCGCAGGGCCGGGGCTGATCGGCGGCGTCATGGTCGGGCTGGTCACCGCCAAGGCGCTGAGCTTTGCCGCGAACAAGCCGCTGCTGGCGATAAACCACCTCGAAGGCCATGCGCTGTCGCCGCGTCTGGCCGATAGCGGCCTGCAGTTTCCCTATCTGCTGCTGCTGGTGTCGGGCGGGCATTGCCAGCTGCTCGCCGTCGACGGCGTCGGCCGCTACCGGCGGCTGGCGACCACCATCGATGATGCGGCGGGCGAGGCGTTCGACAAGGTCGCCAAGATTCTCGGCCTCGGTTTCCCCGGCGGCCCGGCGGTCGAACGCGCCGCCAAAACCGGCAATCCGTTCGCGCACAAGCTGCCGCGGCCACTGCTCAACACCGGTGAACCGCATTTCAGCTTTGCGGGGTTGAAAAGCGCCGTGCTGCGCGCCTGGGCCGCCGCGCCGGACAAGTCACCACACGCCGCCGCCGACCTTGCCGCGAGCTTTCAGGCCGCCGTTGTCGATTGCCTGACCGACCGCACGCGCCTCGCATTGGCCGTCATGCCCGAAGCCACGGCGCTGGTGGTGGCGGGCGGTGTCGCTGCCAACACCGCGATCCGTGACGCGCTGCGCAGCGTTGCGGTCGGCGTCGGCTTGCCGTTCGTCGCGCCGCCGCTGTGGCTGTGCACCGACAATGCCGCGATGATCGCCTGGGCGGGTGCCGAGCGGCTGGCGCTCGGGCTGGTCGACGGACTCGATGCGGTGGCACGGCCGCGTTGGCCGCTCGATCCGGATGGCGAAACCGTACGCGGGGCAGGGGTGAAAGCATGATCGCAGTTCTCGGCGGCGGCGCCTGGGGCACGGCCCTGGCACAGGTCATGGCGCGCGGCGGCGAGGATGTGCGGCTGTGGGCGCGCGAACCCGAAGTCGTCGCGGCGGTCAACGACACCCACGCCAACCCGCTGTTCCTGCCCGATGTCGCGCTCGACCCGCGCATCGTCGCCACCGCCGACATGGCGGCGCTCGCCGCTGCCGATGTCTGGCTCGTCGTCGCACCGGCGCAGCATCTGCGGTCGGTGCTTGCTGCAGCACCCGTTGCACACCGCCCGACACTGGTGCTGTGCGCCAAGGGCATCGAAACCGGCACGCTGGCGCTGATGGCCGAAGTCGCTGCCGAAGTCGCCCCCGGTTGTCCGGTCGCGGTGCTGTCGGGGCCGACATTCGCCGGCGAAGTCGCGCGCGGCCTGCCGACAGCCATCACACTGGCGTGCGCCGATGCGGACACCGGCGCAGCGCTGGTCAAGCGGCTGGCGCGGCCGGCGTTCCGCCCCTACCTCACCGATGACGTCACCGGCGCTGAAATCGGCGGCGCGGTGAAGAACGTGCTGGCGATTGCCTGCGGCGTCGTCGTCGGGCGCAAGCTCGGCGAAAATGCCCGCGCCGCGATCATCTCGCGCGGCTTCGCCGAAATGCTGCGCTTCGGTCTGGCGCGCGCCCGCGAAAACTCCGAACCGATTGCCCTGATGCGTGGCGAAGTGATCGAGCACCACCACGCCAGCAGCCTGTTCCGCGACGTCGGGCGCGGCTGGAACCGGCAGACCCTGGGCTACATGGGCATCGTGACGTTCTCCGCCGGCTATGGCGTGTTGCTGCCGGTGTTTCCGATCCTGGTGGCCGCCCCGCAATACATTGCCGGCGCCATGACCCTCGGTGTGCTGATGCAGGCGGCACAAGCCTTCCAGCGTTTGACCTCGGCGCTGTCCTGGCCGATCGACAACCTCGGCCCCTGCCTGCCCACGCTGATGGCGACGGTCGCGGGCAACCTGTTCGAGTTGCGCTGCGTGACCGGCCTGCGCCTGCTCGATGTGCAACTGCCGGCATCATTTGCCACGGCCAACCCCGGG
>CALDHQ010000403.1 GCA_937894055.1 uncultured Polymorphobacter sp. | reverse complement strand
ATCTACACAGGCGAAGACACTCTTTCCCTACACGACGCTCTTCCGATCTCGCGCTTGACCCATTGCGCCCAGGAGTCGGCACGCGGGCCGGTCGAGCGTTCTTCCCAGCCACCGCCGGGGAAGATGATGTTGCCCGGCGCCAGTGCGTTGACGCGGATATTGTGGCGGCCCTGCAGCAGCGCCAGCTCACGCGCCAGATGGTTCATCGCCGCCTTTGACGTGCCATAGGTCAGCGGCGTGCCGAGCGCGGTCAGTCCGGCGATCGAGCTGATGAGCAGCAATGCCCCCTCGCCGCGCGGCTGCATGTTGCGCAGCACGGCGCGGCACAGCCGGTATGCCGAGGTCAGATTCTGCGTCAGCCCGGCGTCCCAATGGTCGTCGGTCACATCGAAACCCGGCGGCGTTTCATCGAGCCCGACATTGGCGACGGCGCCCCAGATCGGCCCGAGCGAAGCTTCGGCACCGCGTACGGCAGCCTCGATATCGCCGCTGTCGCGCATGTCGCCGGCGAAGCTCCACAGCTTTTCGGCGCCATATTGAGCTGCGAGCCGCGTGCGTGCGGCTTCCAATGCTTCGGCCCCACGCGCCGCCATTGCGACGCGCGCGCCTTCGGCGAGGCAGGTTTCGACGATCCCGAGCCCGATGCCACGGCTGGCACCGGCGACGAAGATCACCTTGTCACGAAGTTGCAGGTCCATTGTTTCCCCCAAGGGCCAGATCGGCCAATCCAAAGCGGCGCAGCACCTCTTGCGTGTGCTCCCCCAAAAGCGGCGGCGCAACCATCGTTACCGGCGGCGTGCCTGAAAGTTTGAGTGGCGAGGCGATCAGCGACACCTCACCCGCGGTCGGATGCGCCACCTTGCCGACCATGCCGCGCGCCGCGGTTTCGGGCGCGGCGAGCGCCGTGCCGACAGAGCGCACCGCGCCAGCCGGTACGCCCGCAGCTTTGAGGCCTTCCAGCCAATAGTGCGTCGGCTTGGCGGCAATCAGCGGCACCAGCACGTCATTCAGCGCAACGCGGTGGACGACGCGGTCGCTATTGGTGACAAAACGCGGATCGGCAGCGATTTCGGGGCGGCCGAGCAAATTGTTGCACAGATGTGCGAACTGCCCGTCATTGCCGACCGCGATGACGACTTCGCCGTCGCTGGTCTTGAACAGCTGATACGGTACCACCGTCGGGTGGCCGTTGCCGTAGCGGCGCGGTTCGTCACCCGATACCAGCACGCTGCTGCCGATATTGGCGAGCATTGCCAGCTGGCAATCGTACAGCGCCATGTCGATGTGCTGGCCCAGCCCGTCGCGCTTTTGCGCGATGATCGCCGCCAGAATGGCTTGCGCGGCCGCCATGCCGGTGAACAGGTCGGCAACCGCGACCCCGGCCTTCATCGGTGCGCCTTCAACCTCGCCGGTGAACGACATCAGCCCGGCTTCGGCCTGGATGACATAGTCATAGCCGGGCTCGGCGGCGCGCGGGCCAGTACGGCCATAGCCCGAAATCGAGCAGTAGATCAGCCCCGGGTGGTCCGCCGACAGCGACGCATAGTCGAGGCCGTATTTGTCGAGCCCGCCGAGCTTGTAGTTTTCGACCAGCACGTCGCACTGCAGCGCCAGCCCGCGGATGATCGCCTGGCCTTCGGGCGTGGCGATGTTGACCGCGACGCTCTGCTTGTTGCGGTTGGCGGCGAGGTAATAGGCCGCTTCGCCGGCGGCGTAGGGCGGGCCCCATTTGCGCGTGTCATCACCACCCTTGGGGTTTTCGATCTTGATGACTTCGGCGCCGAGGTCGGCGAGGATCATCGTGCACCACGGCCCCGCCAGCACGCGCGACAGATCGAGGACACGGATGCCGTCAAGGCTCGGGCGGCGCGGTGTGGTCGCTGTCATGGCAACGGGTTAGCAGGGGGCACAGACCCACGCAAATGCCGCGTCGTCGCGGTCAGGGGTAAATCTGCCGGTACAGCGCTTCGATTTCGTGCTTTTCAGGCACACGCGGGTTGTTCGCCGGTGACCCCGACGCCAGCGCCTGTTCAGCCATCGTCGGGATCAGCGCGTGGAACGCCTCGCGCGCGATGCCGAACATCGCCGGCGTCGGCACCTCGAGATCGGCGTTGAGCACTTCGAGCGCCTCGACCAGCCGCCCGACTGCCGACTGGTCGCTCTCCGCCGCGTCTGCCAGCCCCATCATGCGCGCGCAATCGGCGTAGCGCGCCCTCGCCGCAGGTGCCGAAAACGCCGTAACCGCAGGCAACAGCATGGCGTTCGACAGCCCGTGCGGAACATGGAAGAACGCACCGATCGGCCGGCTCATGCCGTGCACCAGCGCCACCGAGGCGTTCGAGAACGCGATGCCGGCATGGTGCGCGCCGACCATCATCGCCTCGCGCGCGGCGCGGTCATCGGGGTGCGAACAGGCGCGGCGGATGTTGGGGGTGATCAGCCGCATCGCCGACAGCGCCAGCGCATCGGCAAACGGATTGGCGCGCTTCGAGACATAGGCCTCGATGGCGTGCGTCAGTGAGTCGATGCCGGTGTCGGCAGTCAGCCGGCGCGGCTTGCCCATGGTCAGCTCGAAATCGACGATGGCGATGACAGGTAGGAACGCCAGCCCCATGCACAGCATCTTTTCCGACGTCGCCTCATCGGTGATGACGATGACGCGCGTAGCTTCGGCCCCCGTTCCGGCCGTCGTCGGCACCGCGATCACCGGCAGGCCCGGCAGATCGTTGACCGCCGGCACCTTGAGCGACGGCACCGGGCGCGGATCAAGCGCCAGCGCGCCCACCGCCTTGGCGGTGTCGATCGGGCTGCCGCCACCCAGGCCGATGATGCAGTCATGGTCGCCCTCGCCAAGCACCGCGAGCGCCGCCTCCACGGTCGCGGTCGTCGGGTCGGATACGGTATCGGCGAACACCCGCGCCTCGAGCCCGGCAGCTGCCAGCACGCCAAGCAGCGTATCGACCATGCCGCTGCCGGCGAGGAACGGGTCGGTCACCACGAACGGCCGCGACAGCCCGAGTTGCGCCATCGCGGTGGGCAGTTCGGCGAGTGCGCCGCCGCCGACGCGGACGATGCGCGGAAGGTTGATGATGGCCATGCTCTGCGTCTCCAAATTCACCCCGGCCGTTGATCGTGCCGACCCCGTCCGATTTCCGCCAGCCACGGACTCCGCTCAGGGGTATCCGCAACTTCTCAAATGGGAGATTGACCAATGGCCAGTATTCGCCACGAAATCACTATCGAAGTTGCAGCCGACCGCATCTGGGATGCCGTGCGCGATGTCGGCGCGCTACACAGCCGGCTGGTGCCGGGGTTCGTCATCGCCACCGAGATGGTCGACGGCGCGAACCCGCCGACGCGCGTTGTCACCTTTGCTGACGGCACTGTGCTCAACGAGCGCATTGTTACGTGTGACGATAGCGACCGCCACCTGGTGTGGAGCATCAAAGATGCCA
>CALDHQ010000402.1 GCA_937894055.1 uncultured Polymorphobacter sp. | reverse complement strand
GCGCTGGCTTATGGCCACAAGCATTGGGGACTGCCGACCGACTTCGACACGCTGCACGCGACGCCGGCGATGCGACTGGCGTGGGCCAAGCACAAGTCCGAATACCTCGCCGGCTTTACCGACGAGCTGACGGCGCGCGTCCGTGTCTATCGCCCTTACATAAAGACCGCGCGCAACATCTATTCGCGCCCGATTCTGCAGACCGATGCCGAGGAATGGTATGCGCAGTCGCTGCCGGTGTTTCTCAAGCACTATGACTATGTCGGCATCGAAGCGATGCCCGAAATGGAAAACGCCACCGATGCCGACGCGTGGCTGAAGCAGCTGGTCGTCGATGTCGCAAAACAGCCCGAAGGGCTGGCGAAGTCGGTGTTTGAACTGCAAACCGTCGATTGGAAAACCAAGCAGCCGGTAGCGATGCCGGTGTTGCTGGGTCAGATCGAGCTGCTCAAAAAGGCCGGCGCGATCAACCTTGGCTACTACCCCGACAACCCATTCCGCGATCAACCGAAGCTCAGCGACATGAAGCGCGAATTCGCGGTACAAGTCCAACCGTGACGACCCCTGCCGCCATCGATACATCGCCGCTGCCTCACTGGGCGGAGGGGTTGTCGGTCGACGCTATCGCGACCTTGCACGAATTCGAAGGCTGGGGCGGATTACGCCACCTCGCGCACACGGCTGCGGGACTGCTGTTCTATTACCCGCTGGTCATGGCCTATGTCTGGATGATCGGCGCGTTCATTTTCTATCTGCGCTGGGAGGTCGGGCGCGGCGATCCCGTCGGTAATATGCCCAAGCTGGCGTCGTACCCGCCGATTTCGATTCTCGTGCCGTGCTACAACGAAGGCCAGAACGTCCGCGAGACGATCGCCTATGCGCTGGCGCTGGACTATCCCGACTTCGAAGTCATCGCGATCAATGATGGCAGCCGCGACGACACGCTCGACATCCTGTGCGAACTCGCCGCCGCGCATCCGCAACTGCGCGTCATCAACCTTGCTACAAACCAGGGCAAGGCGATGGGACTGCGTGCCGCCTGCCTGTTGTCGCGTGGAGAGATCGTCATCGGCATCGACGGCGATTCGCTGCTCGCGCCGCAGGCCGCCGTGTGGATGGTGCGACACTTCCTGCACAACCCGCGAGTCGGTGCCGTCACCGGCAATCCGCGCGTACGCAACCGCTCGACGCTAATGGGGCGCATTCAGGTCGGCGAGTTCTCGGCTATCGTTGGCATGATCAAGCGCGCGCAGCGCACCTATGGCCGCATCTTCACCGTTTCGGGCGTGATCGCGGCGTTCCGCAAATCGGCGTTGCACGATGTCGGTTACTGGTCGCCCGACATGATCACCGAAGACATCGACATTTCGTGGAAGCTCCAGCTTGCCGGATGGACGATCCGCTTTGAACCCAACGCACTGTGCTGGGTGCTGATGCCCGAAACCTTGAAGGGCCTGTGGAAGCAGCGCGTGCGCTGGGCGCAGGGTGGAGCCGAAACCATGCTGCGCTATTCACGTGAGATCATGCGATGGCCGGCACGCCGGATGTGGCCGCTCTATATCGAGTATCTGACCAGCATCGCCTGGTCGGCGCTGATGATCGCGGCGTTTGTCGTAGTCGCGGTTCGCATGATCGGCTTCGACGGCGCCGACAGTTGGATCGACTTCCTGCCGCGCTGGACGAGCGTGCTGCTGGGTATCACCTGCCTGCTTCAGTTCGGCACCAGCATCGCCATCGATTCGCGCTATGAACGCGGCAATGGCGGCATGGGGCAATTCTATTACTGGATCGTCTGGTACCCGCTGGTTTACTGGATGATCGGTGTCGGCACCGCATTGGTCGGATTGTACAAGGCAGTCACCAAGAAGCAGGGCCAGCGCGCCGTCTGGGTCACCGGCGACCGCGGGGTGCGCGCCTGATGGACGCCCGGACCTCACCTGCCCCAATTATCAATTTGCCGCACCTGCTCGGACTGCGCCAGCGCATTGGCGCATTGCTGTTTTCGCTCGCCTGTTGGTTGTATTTCCTGATTCCGGTGGCGATTCTCGGCGGCTGGCTGGCGGGTTTCCGGCAACTCGCGAACGAAGTCGTCGCGCTCGGCGGCTGGAAGCGCTTCCAATATCTTATGGACATGTCGGGACACACCATCCTGATCCTGCTTGCCGCCTGACTGGTGTGGACTGTCTTCCTGTTGCTGCAGCCCGCCACCAAAAAGGCGCCGGCACCGATGGTCGATGATGCTACGCTCGCCCAGTTTTTCGACGTCGATCCGGAAACCCTGGCCGAATGCCGAAAGTGCCAGGTGCTCACCATCCACTTCGAAGATGACGGCGCCTACCGCAAACTCGAACCCGGCCGCTAGTGGCTGGATCGGGGCCGTCTGCCGAACGGCAGCTTCCGGTTCTGCACCCAACGTAAGCTGACATTGGCTGGCAGCAATGCACCTGCGGCATTGAACTTTCACGCCGCTTTATCTGACAGGAAGTTCATGGACCAGCGCTAGACAGCGAAACGGCGGAGGTCAATGTTGA
>CALDHQ010000401.1 GCA_937894055.1 uncultured Polymorphobacter sp. | reverse complement strand
CAATTTCCCAAACAAAAAGAGCGCCCTCGTTCCCGAGGACGCTCTTCTGTATTCTGGTGGAGCCTAACGGGATCGAACCGTTGACCTCTACAATGCCATCGTAGCGCTCTCCCAGCTGAGCTAACGCCCCGTACCACTTCGTGCCGGCCCCGAATTGCGGGGCGGAGGCAGGCAAATAGGCGAATGCGCGGGACAGTGCAAGCCCCGCGCACGCCTGATTTTCAGCCTTCTTCTTCCTGGTCGCTGTTGACCACGGTCGACAGGTCGTCGTCGTCGCCCAGATCGACATCGGGGGCTTCGGTGTCTTCGGCTTCGGCGACATCGAGATCGAGATCGTCGACCAGCACTTCCTGGCCGTCTTCGCTGACAATCGCCGTCGGCTTGGCGGCTTCGAACGGCAGCGGCTGCTTCGACTTCAGAATCGGTTCGGGAATCCACGCCTGGCCGCAGGCGATGCAGGTCACCGGTTCATCGATGGTCAGGTCATAAAAGCGCGTGTTGCACTTCGGGCAGGCACGCTTGGTGCCCCATTCGGCTTTTACCACGGTCGAGTCTCCAAATTCGTTCAGATGTGCCTGCACCAGCGCTGGCTGGCAGGACAGGCTCTTTGAATCGCCAAGTTCGATTAAGCGCCGCGCCTTGCCACAGCCATGCGGCGCTGTCAAAGCGTGGCCCGATATGAACGCAGATTCCCACCCCTCGCAACCTGTCCCGCTCCGGCTGTTTGCCTATGGCCCGCTGTCGGGCACCGTCACCGTGCCGGGCGACAAGTCGATTTCGCACCGCTCGCTGATGTTCGGCGCGCTCGCGGTCGGCGAAACGATCATCGACGGGCTGCTCGAAGGCGAAGACGTGCTCGCCACCGCCGCCGCGCTGCGGGCCTGCGGCGCCGACATCACCCGCACCGCAGCCGGCCGCTGGCACGTCCACGGCGTCGGCGTCGGCGGGCTGCTGCAACCGCGCACCGCGCTCGACATGGGCAACAGCGGCACGTCAACGCGCCTGCTGATGGGGCTGTTCGCGACGCACCCGATCACCGTGACCTTGACCGGCGACGCCTCGCTGTCGCGGCGGCCGATGGCGCGCGTTACCGACCCGCTGGCGCAAATGGGCGCGACCTTCACCACCGCGCCGGGTGGCTGCCTGCCGCTGACGATGGTAGGCGCCGCGCTGCCGCTACCTATCCGCTACGTGCTGCCGGTCGCCTCGGCGCAGGTCAAATCGGCGGTGCTGCTCGCCGGGCTCAACACGCCGGGGCGCACCACCGTCGTCGAAAAAATCGCCACCCGCGACCATAGCGAACGCATGCTGGCGGGCTTCGGCGCACAGCTCGACATCGAGGACACGCCCGCAGGCCGCGAAATCACCATCACCGGCGAGGCCGAGCTGCGGCCGCAGCAACTCACCGTCCCCGGCGATCCGTCGTCCGCCGCCTTCCCGCTTGTCGCGGCGCTGATCGTGCCGGGCAGCAGCGTCACCGTCACCAATGTCGGCATCAACCCGACCCGCGATGGGCTGTTGCGCGTGCTGGCGATGATGGGCGCCGACATCACCCAGACCAACATCCGCAGCGTCGGCGGCGAAACCGTCGCCGATGTCACCATCAACGCCGGCGTGCTGACCGGCATCGAGGTGCCGCCCGACGTCGCCCCGTCAATGATCGACGAATTCCCCATCCTGTTCGTCGCCGCCGCGCTCGCGCACGGCCGCACCACGCTGCGCGGCCTCGAAGAACTGCGCGTCAAGGAATCGGACCGGCTGGCCACCATGGCCGCCGGGCTCATCGCCTGCGGCGCCCGCGTCACCGAACTGCCCGACGGCCTGATCATCGACGGCAGCGGCGGCGAACCACGCGTGGCCGATCTGGCGATCAGCGCGGGACGTATCGCCGAGATTGCCCCGCGCATCGTGGGCGTGGGTAAGGAAGAGATCGATGCACGCCGACTCGCGGTGGCACCGGGCTTCGTGGATATCCACTCGCATGGGGACGGGTCGTTGTTGGAGGACCCGCGCGCCGAGTCGGTGGTGCGTCAGGGGATCACCACCATCGTGGCCGGTGCGGATGGGAGCTCACGCTTTCAGGGCGATGGCGAGCGCAGTTTCACGTCGTGGGCAACGGCACTCGAAGCGGCGCGCCCGGCGGTGAACGTGGCGGCGATGATCGGTCTGGGCAGCGTGCGCGGCGCCGTGGTGGGCGACGACGATCGCAAAGCCTCCGCCGACGAATTGCAGCGGATGGTGCGCATGGTGGAGCAGGCCATCGCCGCCGGGGCATGCGGCGCGTCCACCGGTCTCGAATACACGCCGGGCGCATTCGCCAGTCCCGAGGAGTTGATTGCGCTCTGTCGTCCGCTGGCGGCCAAGCGGTTGCCGTATGCCACGCACATGCGCAATGAAGATGACCGCGTGCTCGATTCGATCGACGAGTCGATTGCCGTGGCGCGCGGGGCCGGGTGCCCGCTGCAGATCTCGCATCTGAAAATGCAGGGCACGCGCAACTGGCCGAAGCTGGACACGGCGCTGGCGCGCATCGCGGGGCGGGCGCCGGCGAGCTGGGCCACGGCATCCAGACGGCGCTCGCGCAGCTTGAGGAACGCTCGGATGCCGCTGGCGAAGAT
>CALDHQ010000400.1 GCA_937894055.1 uncultured Polymorphobacter sp. | reverse complement strand
CGACTTGGTGAAGCGCATGGATTTGTCACTGGCGGCGCGCGATAACCCCGCGGCCACGGCGCTGTCGCTCGTCGCCACGCGCGCGCCCGGCGCGCCGCGCCTCGACACTGCAATCGTCCCTTTCGGCGCCACCCTCGCGCCCGTGGGCGCGCCCGCGCACCGCAAGACGCACCGCACGGCGGGCGTGCTGTGCGCGCTCAAGGTCGACCGCGCGGCCGGCGCGGCCCGCGCATGCTTCGCGGAGCGCGACCGCGCGCGCGCCGCCTGCCGCGGCCAAGAGGGCGGCGGCGATGCTGCCCCCGAGTCGATCGGCCGGAGCAGCGACGACATCGCGGGCGAGGACGGGGGTGTTGTCGTGGAAGCGCAGGCCATCCCGCAACCGGATGCCGGTGGTAAAAAACGTCTGATCATTCCTGGATTGCGCTGGTGGATCATCTCCCTGCTGTTCGGCGCTGCCGTTCTCAATTATGTGGATCGCCAGACGCTTTCGGCCTTGGCCCCCACAATCCAGGCAGACCTCGGCATGGACGACCGCGACTACGCGAACGTGGTGAATATTTTCCTCGTCGCCTACACCATTGCTTATCTCATCTCAGGTCGGATCGCGGACAAGCTCGGCACGCGCGCGATGGCGTCGGTGAGCAGGTCTGTCCGCTTGCGCCGCAGGGCCTCGACCATGTCGTCGAGCGGATGGCCCGAGAGGTAGAATCCAACGGCGGCGAGTTCTTCGGGCGTGGGTTCGGCGGCAGTCTTGAACTTTTCGAGTGCGGCAGCACGGGCCTTGGCTGCAACGGCAGCGCGGTCTTTATGATCGGGAAGTTTGAAGCCCATGAGTCTCGCTTTGATGTGTGGATGCGGCGCTCCATAGCCGCTCGCTCACTCCGCGGCAACCATTGACGCTGCGGCAGCGATGGTGACGGGCACGCCGGTCAGCGCCGCATTGCCTGAAACCGGGTCGATCAGCAGCGGATCCGACAGGTCGTTGTAGCTGACACCGGGGCGTTCGGCGGCGACGCGCAGCCGGATGCCGGGGCGGTTATGGCCGTAGCCGTGTGGCAACGACACGGTGCCGGGCATGACATCATCGCTGATTTCGCACGCCACCTGCACCTTGCCGACGCGCGATTCGATATCGACGAGTTGGCCAGTTTCGAGGCCGCGCGCGGCCGCATCGGCGGGGTTGATCATCAACACGCAGCGTGCCGGGCCCTTGGCGAGGCGGCGGCTGTTGGCCATCCAGCTGTTGTTCGACCGCACGTTGCGGCGGCCGAACAGCAGCAGCGTATCGCCGCCGATAGGTGGCAGCGCCGCGAGCCATTCGGCAAAGCGGTCGAGGTCGGCGAGCAGCAGCGCCGGCGCGGCGTCGATTTTCTTGTCGGGGGTCGCCAGCTTGGTGTCGCCGGTCGGCTGCAGCGGCCCGAGGTCGAGGCCGTGCGGATGCTTTTCGATGTCGGCGAGGCTGAGACCGCGCGGGCTCCGCTGCAGCAGCCGGTCGAGCGCCTCGCGCGGGTGCATGATGTTGGGCGCCGGTTCGCCGCGGGCCTGGCTGATGGCGCGCGACATTTCGGCCAGGATTTCCCAGTCGGACTTGGTGCCCGGCGTCTGGTCGAACACGGCGGGCGAATAGGCCGCGAAATTGCGCACCATGATCGGCGCGAGGAAGGTCGGGTAATGATCCTTCTCCAGCGGGCCGCACGGCGGCAGGATGTAGTGCGCGTGGCGGCTGGTGGCGGTGACATACATGTCGACCGACACCATCAGCTTGAGGCGTTCGAGCGCGCGGTCGAGGTTGGTGCCATCGGGCGTCGACAGCACCGGGTTGCCGGCGACGACGAACAGCATGTCGATCTGGCCGGCGCCGGGGGTGAGAATTTCCTCGGCGAGCGCCACCACCGGGAATTCCGACAGCACTTCGGGGTGGCCCGAAACGCGCGAGTGGAAGCGGCCGTAGCTGCCGGCGCCGGCAGTGGCCACGATATCGGCGGCGGGCTGGTTGAACATTACGCCGCCGACACGGTCGAAGTTGCCGCTGGCGATGTTGAGCAGCTGGATCAGCCAGTGGTTGAGGCTGCCGAAGCTGGTGACCGACACGCCCATGCGGCCATAGACGGCGGCGGGTTCGCCGCCGCCCAGCCGCGCGGCAATGTCGCGGATGGTGGCTTCGTCGATGCCGCAGGCGGCGGCGCAGGTCGCGACATCGAAGCGGCGCAGCGCCGCCCAGGCGGTATCCCAGCGCGCATCGAGCAAGGCGGCGGCGGCGCGTGGGTTGACCAGCCCGGCCTCGTCGAGCGCCAGCAGCAGGCCGATCAGCAGCGCGGAATCGCTGCCGGGGCGGATGAAATGGTGTTCGTCGGCGATCTTGGCGGTCTCGGTGCGGCGCGGATCGACGACGATCAGCTTGCCGCCGCGCGCCTGCAGCGCCTCGATGCGCTTCTTGACGTCGGGCGCGGTCCAGACGCTGCCGTTCGATGCCAGCGGATTGGCGCCGAGGATGAGCATAGTTTGCGTGTTGTCGATGTCGGCGACGGGGAACAGCCCGTTGTGGCCATACATCCACATCTGGACGAGCTGGTGCGGGATCTGGTCGACCGTCGAGGCCGAGAAATTGGTGCGCGCATTCACAGCGCGCTTGAGATGCCCGATCATGCCGCCGACCGAATAATTGTGCGCGGTCGGGTTGCCGACATAGACGCTGGCGGCACCGCCCTCGCCCAGCACCTGCACCGCCTTGGCGGCGATTTCGGCGAACGCGGTTTCCCAGCTGATTTCCTGCCATTGGTCGCCAACACGCTTGACGGGGGCGCGCAGCCGGTCGGGGTCGTCCTGCAAGTCGGTGATCGCGGTGGCCTTGGGGCAGATATGGCCGCGGCTCAGGGCGTTGTCGGGGTCGCCCTTGATGCTCAGCACGGTGCGGCCTTCGGTGGTGATGAGCAGGCCGCAATTGGCTTCGCACAAATGGCAGGTGCGGATGTGCGTGGTCGGCATGGCGTGGAACTCCCCGGATTTTTGCGGGCAGGTTAAGCGCGCGCGGCGTTGATGGGAAGAGCGTGTGCAATCCGCCGCGCCCGCGCTATGGAAAGCCATGCGCCGGATCATTTTCATTGCCCTGTTCATCATTGTCGCGGTCATCATCGCGATGTCGTTCCACCAGCCGCCGATGCGGTTGATGCCGACGCCCAAGCTGTTCCTCGATGGCGGCCCCAACGCCTTCACTGCGAACCCCGCGCTGGCGCGCAGCAACACCATCGAACTGTTCTACGCCACCAACCGTCTGCCCGTCGGGCCGCGCACCAACCGGCTGTACGCGGTGGTGCCGGGGCGTGACCTGCAGCTCGGCGTGTCGCAGATCCGCATCGGCGGCGAGCAGACGACGTGGGAGCAGATCTATGCGCTGTCGACGGGTGCGGGTGACGACCGCCGCCCGCAGCTCAACCTCGAAACGATGGCGGAACTCGCAACGCTGGCCGAGGGCGAACCGCTGTCGCCGGGTGCGCGCGCATGGCTTGGGCTGGTCAACGCCGCGCTTGAGCGCTCGGCCGACAAGGACATCATCATCTATGTCCATGGCGCCAACGCCACCGTCGAACGCGCCGCCGGCCAAGCCGCTCAACTGCGCCACTTCACCGGACAGAATTCCGTCGTGCTGCTGTTCGCCTGGCCGACGGCGGAAAATTTCCTGCGTTATCCGCGCGATGTGCAGACGGCGTTC
>CALDHQ010000399.1 GCA_937894055.1 uncultured Polymorphobacter sp. | reverse complement strand
GCCATGTGGTGAATGTCTTCATAACTGGCCAGACCGTGCTCACAATCAATGAACACCGAGTCGGCACCGGATGCCACCAGCTTTTCACACAACGTGGAAGAAATGTGATTAGGGTTGACCATCAGCACAGGTTGGCCACTGTCCAGTCGTTCTTTCAAGGCAGCATTGCTCATGTCAACTCGCTTGATTCATGTTTTTCAAAAAATCGGCAGGGGCCCCCATCCAGCGGCTTATTTCAGTGTCGGGACCCTGGTCCCGCGCATGGCTTGGACTGATCACCAATTCTTCAATGGTGGCTCTGGCAGGGAGGGAACAACACAACAAAATGGCTCGGGCCACATCGTCAGGGTCAACCATGGCTGCGCGCTCATCGCTGCTAGGAGGTCGCACGCGGGTGTCCATAATCGGCGTATTCACTTCACCCGGCAAAATGGTCGTGACACGAATGCCGTCATTTCGAAAAGTGGCGTACAAAAATTTCATCAAATTCTGCACGGCCGCCTTGGCTGCGCCATAAGGTGCGCCGCCCAACAAGCCCGGGCGCACCGCCGCCAAAGAGGACACCGTAACGATGGTCCCGCCACCGGCCTCCAGCATGGCAGGCAGCACGGCTTGAACCAGCACATAAACTGCGTTGAGATTTACCTCAATGGTGTCATTCCAATCCTGATCACCGATCCACCTGATGTTGCGAACCTGGCTTGAGGCCCCGGCATTGTTGACCAAAATATCTATGCCGCCGCTCCACGTCTCGGCCTGCGCGACGATTCCGGGCAGCGCGTCGAGGTCGGTGGTTTCGAACGGCAGCACCAGCGTCTGCGCCTGGCAGCGGCCGGCGACTTCGGCCAGCGCATCGGCACGCCGCCCCGACAGCACCAGCTTGGCACCGGCCCGCGCGCACGCCGTCGCCAGCGCCGCGCCGATACCCGACGAGGCACCGGTAATCCAGACCGTTTTACCGGCTACGTCCATGTTCAACTCCCCAGAATCTTCGCGTGGCGGGCCTTAGCCGATCATGCTCCACAGGCCGACCACCGGCGCGCCGAGCATCGGATGCGCCCAGGTCGCGGCCAGCCACAGCACGATGCCGCCGAGCGTCGCCACCAGCCCGGGGTTGATGCTCGACCATGACGACCGGCCGCCGAACTGCGCGCCGAACGGCAGATAGCTGGTGCTGGCTTCGTGCGCCGCCCAGGCCGCGCCGAGCTGGCCGCGCTTCTTGCGGTCCTGCATCGACGCCCCGAACAGCGCGAGGAAGCCCAGTCCGAAACAGAACAACACCGTCGCCTTGTCGCCCGACAGCGTCGCGTGCACCGCCGCCCACAGCCCGAACGCCCACATCATCGGGTGGCGGGTGATGCGCAATACCCCGCGCGGCGCGGCATTGGCGGCGGCCCCGCGCCCCGGCAGCGCCGGATTGGGCGAGGTCATCGACCCGACGAACAGGATGCTGGCGATCAGCATGACGATCGACCCGACGCTCCACATCCACAACGGCGCGACCCACAGCTGCGCCGGCTCGGCGCGCTGCCAGGCGCCTACCGCCCAGAACAGGGTGGCGGCCGCGACGACCGAATAGAGCACGGCAAACCCGCCCTCTCCCAGTTTCGCCACCAATGGCTTTCGCAACGCGTGCGACAGCAGCTCGTGGCTGCCGACAAACGCAATCAGCGCAAGTGCGAGTTCAGGCATGGCATCACCTCGGATAGGCCAAAGGAAGATGGTCGTGTTGCAACGAGATATAGCGGTCGCGCAGCATCGTCTGGCGCGACACCGTCGGCTGGACGACACCGCCGATGATGACCGCGGTCGGCGCCGATGACAGTTCAAGCGGATCGCCGTCCCACACCACGACATCGGCGGCCTTGCCGGCTTCCAATGTCCCGACATCGTCCATGCCGAGGATGCGCGCGTTGCTGCGCGTCATCGCCGCGAGTGCCTGCGCCGGGGTCAGCCCGACGGCGCCGGGCAAGCGGCCCTGCGCGACGGCGTTGCCCGCCTGCTGCGGCAGGTTGCGCGGCTGGGCGCCGCTGCCGTCGGTGGTCATGCCGAGCCCGACGAGCACGCCCGCCGCGACCAGCCGACCGGCGTTCGACCGCGTCGATGCCAGCGATTCGAACCCATCGGGCAGGTCCATCAGCGCCATCGTGATGACCGGCACCTTGGCGGCGGCGATCTGGTTCGCCACCGTCCAGCCTTCGCGCGCACCGAGCAGGATCAGCCGGACTTTCGGGAACTCCTGCGGCAGCCGCAGCACGTTCAGAATGTCGCTGGCGCGGTCGACATGCACCATCAACGGCATGCGGCCTTCGACGACGGGCACCAATGCCGCCGCATCGAGCCGCGTCACCAATGCCTCGCGGTCGCGGCCGTCGCTATAGGCGGTCGGACTGCGGGCATAGCGCTGCGCTTCCTGCAGCGCGTTGCGCAGTTCGAGCCACGCCGCCGGCCGCGAACCGCCAGCCTTGCGGGCGCCCTCTTCGCCGAGTTCGATGAACTGGAAGGCGCGTGGCCGCAGCAATATGTCCTCGCCCGCCGCGAGCGTGATCAGCGCGCCCTGCCCGCCGAAAATGCTGTCGCCGGCTTCGGGTTGCACCGCAGCGCGCGTCACGCCGCCCAGCCGCGCGACCGCCACCGGCGTCGCCCGGGCGTTGAGACCCGTCGAAACATCGATCGCCGCCGACCATGGCGACTTGCGCGCTTCGCTGTCATTGGTCTGGTCGACAGCATCGACTTCGATCAACCCGAGCAGCGAATTGCCGGCGATCAGCCCCGGCGTTACCCATTTGCCGCTCGCATCGATGACGCGTGCGCCGGCGGGCACGGCAACGCCGGTGCCGACCGCGACAATGCGCCCGTCGCGGATGACCACGGTGGCGCCGTCAACGGGTTCGGGATTGG
>CALDHQ010000398.1 GCA_937894055.1 uncultured Polymorphobacter sp. | reverse complement strand
GCGCACTTACCTACCGCCATCCACACACGCCCATCCCGCGGAGCGGGTTCGTGCATCGGCCCCAAACACGACGAAAACCGCGGCGGGTGTGCGCCAAAGCGCCGGTCATGTCATTTCAAACGGCCAGGGCAATCTTGGAAGCCTGACCTAATCTGGCACACTCGGCTGCCATTGTGCCCCTCTCACTTTCAAACAGAGGGACACATAATGAAGACTTACGGCATCGGCCTTTTGGCTATCGCATATGCGGCATCGGCATCCGCCGCGCCGTTTTCCGGAGGCTGGCTCGAAGCGCGTGGCGGTTGGGACAGCCCGCAGCTGTCCATCGAAGTCGACAATTTGAACGCGTCGGGCAGCAAGAGCGGCTTCCTCTACGGTGCTGCAGGCGGCTATGATTTTGCGGTCAGTCCGTCGGTGGTGCTCGGGCTGCACGTGGGCATCTATGGTTCGACAGCCAAGGAATGCTCCGAGTTCTACGGGAACGATCAGCTGTGCATCAACGCTGGTCGCGACTTCGAACTTCTCGGCCGTGCCGGCGTCCGCGCTGGCAAGGCGACGCTCATCTATGCTCTGGCCGGCTATGCAAACGGCCAGTTCAAGGCGAGCTATGTCGACTATGACGGCATCCTGGACAGCGAATCGGGCAGCGAGAACAAGAGCGCGTTCCGCATCGGTGCCGGGGTCGAGCAGGCGTTCACGCCCAACTTCTACGGCAAGCTCGAGTATCGCTACACCACCTACGGCAAGGACGATATCGGCAACGGAATCAGCTTCGGCTTCAACCGCAACCAGGTGCTTGCCGCGGTTGGCTACCGCTTCTGAATCTGCGTCAACAATTTGCGAAGCGGGGGGCCGGCGCGGGTCGGCCCCCCTTTCGCGGCGTCTTAAGCTTCAGTACCGCCTCTCCGACATCCATGCGATTCGGCACGGCGATCGCCATGGCACCGCAGTTTTGACCCAATGCTGGACCATCACGCTGACATGACCGCCATCGATCCCCACATTCGCGCCGAAATCCTCGACCGCCTTGCCGCGATCGAACGCGACGAAGATGTGCGCATCCTGTTCGCGGTCGAGAGCGGTAGCCGCGCCTGGGGATTCCCAAGCACTGACAGCGACTACGACGTCCGCTTTGTCTATTTGCGCCCGCGCGACTGGTATCTGCGGTTGTCGCCGAGCCGAGATGTGATCGAGCCGCCGATAGATGGTTTGATGGATTTTGCCGGCTGGGATGTCCGCAAGGCGTTGCTCCTAGCCTTACAGTCGAACGCCGGCCTATCCGAATGGCTCGAGAGTCCCATCATTTACCGCGCTGATGCACCGGCAGTGGCACGGCTGCGCGGCGTCGCCGATGCGCTTATGCGGGTCGATGCGCTGCGCTGGCATTACCTGCATCTAGGTGAGCGCCAATGGGGCAACCTCGGTAACCAGCCCGAGGTCGCGCAAAAGCGCTATCTCTATGCGCTGCGCCCCGCGCTGATGCTGCGCCACCTGCGGCTCCACAATCGCCGGCCACCCATGGCAATTGATGGGCTGCTTGCCGAGGTTGACCTCGCGCCTTCGACGCGGAGCGCCGTTGAAGCATTCATCATCCGCAAGGCAACCGCGCGCGAAATGGGCACGGGACCACGAATCGCCGCGTTTGATGCGCTGATCATCGAAGAGATGGCGCGGGCGCGCGAACGCGTCGGCACGTCCGCGGGCCACCCGGCGGCGGAGGCTTTGGCGCTGGCTGACCGTGCATTCATTGACTTGCTCGCGGCGCCATCGAGTGCACGCGCTACACATGCGGATTGATGGCGCGTATGTCTCGACTTGGCATTGCCGGGCTCGGCAATCGACGGAGCGGCTATTGTGACAGCTGATGCAAAACCCCCCAGCCGCTTCGCGCGCCCGGTGAGCAGTATCTTGATCCGCAAACGCGGTACTGCCGACTTCGTCCCGGCACTCGAGGTCATCGCGGTCGAGAAAGCCAAGAAGCTAGACATGCCTGCAGAGGCACCCCCACCAGCAATGCAGATTCGGCAGGGGTCAACTGGGCCAGATGAAGCCAGCTAAGTCACCTTGGGCCAAGGCATTGCATCGCCGCGCCCCGCGCACGACGCTTCAAACTGTTGCAACGAACGATACCCCTTACGCTGCGGTAAAGGCAGCATAGCCATATTGGTTGACTGGTAGGTAGCACGCCGATCTGCCAGCGCTTGGGCAGAATGGCCTCGTCCTGCGCAAATGCCGCTGCGCGCTTTGTTGGATGGCGGACGCTTCCTGGGGCAGGGCAGCAATTGGCGAGATCCTAGCCTGGCAACCCCACGTGTGAATCGTTGAATGCGATCGGGTACGGCTCGCTATCCGGATCGTGTTGGGCAAACACTGCCACGTCGCCTTCGACGATCTCCTTCTGCGCCCTCACGTCCCAGTGCCGGTGTATGAAATCGGGCTTGCCGAACAGCAGGACGGCGCGACCATATTCGTCACCTCGAAACCCGATGAAATGCAACGCGCCCACGGCAAGCTCCCGACGTACTGACGCATTTACTCGAGATAGGCATGTTCTCCAACCACAGTAGATTTCCGCTCCGTTCCTGCTATGTTCCGATGATGTCGAAAACCCTCCAGGAACTCCAAGCCATCGCCGCAGCTGGCGGTCTGTTCATGCGGTGGCGGGCAAGACGGGACGGCGACACCATCAAGGTCGCATGCCAATGCGGTCGGCGCGACGGGGCGCGCCCGATCTGGGTCAACTCCCGCGCTTGGCCCGTTGACCAGTTGGCAAGTGCGATCGATGACGTCGCGAGAATGGCGGCCGATTACTGGCGGCCGCAGTTTAAACCACCAAGTGCACCTGATTGATCGGGCTATTCGCCCCGGATCGTTGAATGTCGTCCGAATGGGTGCCAAAAAGTTTGATAACGTTCATTATGTTAAATGATATCAATGTGTTAGATTGATTTCGGTACATACCATAGCGTCACGTGTGGCGTCCAAGACCGGCGCGTGGGTTCTCGGCGAGCAACTGTAGTGCCGCGTCGATGCGGTCGAGCAGTCAATCAGCGGCACTGTCGTTGTCT
>CALDHQ010000397.1 GCA_937894055.1 uncultured Polymorphobacter sp. | reverse complement strand
AGTTCGGCCGCGCGCTCGCGGCATTCCAGGCAGTGCAGCAGCTGCTCAGCCAGTTTGCCGTCGAGGTCGCCGCAGTGCGCGCCGCTGCGGCCGGGGCCTGCGAGGCGGCAGACGCCGGCCATGCCTGGTCGGAGATTGCTGCCGCCAAGATCCGCACCAACTTCGCCATCGGTGTCGGCACTGCCGCCGCGCATCAGGTCCATGGCGCCATCGGCTTCACGCAGGACTACGGCCTGCACCCGCTGACGCGGCGCCTGTGGAGTTGGCGCAGCGAGTTCGGCAATGACACCTATTGGGCGGTCGCTCTCGGCCATGCCATTGCTGCCGCGGGCGCCGATGCGTTCTGGCCGCAACTGGTGGCGCGCAGCGACCGGCTCAACCGGCGCGGCGCATGAGCGTGACGGGACTGTTGCAGATCGACTGACGGAGGCGGGGCAATGGAGGTCGGCAGCTACTTCGGCGTTGGCGAGGAAGGGTTGGCGCTCGCCGCCATCGCGCTGTTCTTTCTGGCGATGATACTCTGCCTCGAGTTCGGGCGCGTGCTCGGCCAGCGCGCGCGCGGCCGTCAGGATGACGGCCCGGTTGGCGTCGCGACGATCGACGCCGCGCTGTTTGCCCTGCTCGGCCTGCTGATCGCCTTCACCTTTTCGGGTGCGGCGGCCCGTTTCGAGGGGCGCCGCGAGCTCATCCGCGACGAGGCCAATGCCGTCGGCACCGCCTATTTGCGCGTCGATCTGGTCAGCGCGGCCGCGCAGCCGCTGCTGCGGCAGAACTTCCGCGACTATGTCGATGCGCGGCTGAACGTCTATGCGCATGTCACCGATCCGGTCGCGACAAACGCGGCCGTCGCGAAGGTCGGGCAGCTTCAAGCCAAGCTGTGGCGCAACGCGGTCGCGGCCACGGCCGCGACACCGGGGCCGCAAGCGACAACGGTGCTGCTGCCGGCGATCAACGCGATGTTCGACATGGCGACGACGCGCATGGTCGCAGCGCAGGCACACCCGCCCAAGGTCATCTATTTCATGCTCGGGTTCCTCGCACTGGCGTGCTCGACGACCGCGGGGTTCGGCATGGCCAATGGCAACCGCAAGCGTGAGTGGCTGCACGTGATGGCGTTCTCGACGTCGATTGCGTTGACGCTCTACGTCATCATCGACCTAGAGTACCCGCGCATCGGCCTGTTCACCATCACCCACGCCGACCAGATCCTGGTCGATGTCCGCAACACCATGGATGCGCCGCCGCGCTAGGCGCTACTTCATCCGCAGGATGATCTCGATGCGGCGGTTGGCCTGGCGCCCGGCGGCGGTCGTGTTGGGCTTGACCGGCTGGTACTGCGAATAGCCCGTCGCCGCGAGGTTGACCGGCGGCACGCCCTTGTCCTGCATGTATTTGACCACCGAGGTGGCGCGCGCCGTCGACAGGTCCCAGTTGGTCGGGAAGCGCGCGATAATCGACGGGCCGATCGGTTCGTTGTCGGTATGGCCTTCGATGATGATCCACTTGCCCGACTGCGCGGCGAGTGTCGGGATCGCCTTGTCGAGCACCGCACGGCCCTTGGGGAGCAGTTCGGCGCTACCCGAAGCAAACAACACCAGGTCGACCAGCGTCACCACCAGACGGTCGTTGAGCTGCTGGATGGTGACTTGCTTGTCGGCGATTTCGGCCGCCAGCTGCTTGTTGAGTTCGGCATTTTGCGCGCTGAGGTTCTGCGCCGCAGCCGTTGCGGCGACCTGGCTCTGGTATCTTGTCTGGCTGACACAGCCGCCCAGCAGGCCGAGCGCGACAAGTGGCACGACGGTAGCAGTGCGCGTAAGGGCATGGCGCATGGCAAGAACTCCTTGATCATTGAATGTCGGGAACAACAGCCTATCGGTGCGGGAATGGCCGGCAAGTTGTCGGCGACAGCACGGGCTACAGGCGCGGCAGAGTGTTGCGACAATGCCGCTTTTGGCGCAAAATCCACCTGTGGCTGCGAGTTTTCCTTGAGTTGACAATGGTCGCCGTGGAATAGGCAGGTTTGAAGCTGCGCCGCAATAAGCTGGCGCATGGACAGTTGAACTCAGTGCGAAGGAACAATTGATGACTGTGAGTTTTTCGAAGCGTGCGTTCGCCGGGCTTGCCGGGCTTGGCATGGCGATGGCTGCACAGGCGGCCCACGCCGAAGTGGATCCGAGCTACGGCGGCCAGGGCACCGACAAGTTCACGCTGAGCGCGGGCTGGGTGTTCACCGATCTCGGCGGCAGCCTCAGCCTGAACGGCACGACCGCTTCCGGCACCGATATCGGCTTCAACCCCGACGGCGCCGGTGCCAGCACCAGCTCGTTCCTCGCTTCGGCCAACTGGCGCGTCGCCAACCACCATCGCGTTTCGCTGCTGTGGTATCAGACCAAGCGTGACACCAGCTACACGACGCAGAACGATATCCAGATCGGCAACGAGTTCATCCCGGCCGGTGCGACGGCGTCGATCGAGCTGAAGAACAACTATTTCTTCGGCACGTACCGCTATTCGTTCATCAAGAAGGACAATCTCGAACTCGCCGGTTTGCTGGGTCTTTATGGCTCGAACCTGAAGTTCAACTTCGCAGCGTCGGGCTATCCGGGCAATCCGACACGGAACTTCTCGACCAGCGAAGGTACCACGCTGCCGCTGCCGGTCATCGGTGGTTCGTTCGACTGGTATATCAGCCCGCGCTGGACGGCGGGTACCAGCCTGTCGGGCATGAAGGCCAAGATTGGCGATATCGACGGCTCGATCTGGGTGCTGACCGCCTCGACCGACTATATGCTGTTCCACAACTTCGGCGTCGGTCTGTCCTATCTGCACACTAACATCGATGTTGATGTGACCAAGTCGACCTACAATGGTAACGTCGGCATCAACACCAACAGCTTCCTGATCTACGGCGTCGTCAAGTTCTGACGATAGCGTTGCAGGTTTGAAGGCACGACGCCGGTCCAGGGTTTTGGGCCGGCGTTTTGCTGTTGACGGCGCACAGGCCGTCGCACGCACGACGAATTTCCGGCCAGCGGATATCCCCGCCCCGGTCCATCGTTCTCGCATT
>CALDHQ010000396.1 GCA_937894055.1 uncultured Polymorphobacter sp. | reverse complement strand
GCTGTTCTTCGGCGGCGACCTTGGCGAGGATCTTGGCGACGGTCAGCGATTCGGTCGTGACATCGGTCACCACCAGAATGGCGCGGTCAGCACCCATGGCGAGTGCGGTGCACAAAGTTTCCTGCGACTGCTGCACGCCGATCGACACGACGACGATCTCGGTCGCAATGCCCTTTTCCTTGAGCCGGATGGCTTCTTCGACGGCGATTTCGTCGAACGGGTTCATGCTCATCTTGACGTTGGCAAGATCGACACCGGTGCCGTCCGATTTGACGCGGACCTTGACGTTGTAATCGACCACCCGCTTGACGGGGACGAGGATCTTCATCGGCTACTCCCAAGCGAGCCATGCCCGCACAGTTGAATTGACGCGCGTGATTGCGACAGACGCGCGTGACAGTCAACGCCTTAGCGCATGGGTGCGGCGGAAAGCGGCGATATTGGGATACGAGAACATTTTAATAGGCAGCGAATTAAATTGGCGCATTTTTCAAGCTGCAAGGGTTGCGCACGACACTGATGCGCACCATCTGACGCATGCGCTGATGCGTTGGGCATCTAGCAAAATAAGTTGAAGGGACCAACATGGCAGTATCCGGACGAGTTGCGATTCTAAACGAGGTCACTCTCCACAAAGCGGGAGACTGGCAGCTGTGTTTTCAACGGTGTCGCTACATGTACGACGACGGCAGCGTGCAGGACGGCTTTCGGTTCATTTGGCGTCGCCCGGATGGATCGCTGCAAGCTGCACGGGGACAGGCACGCATCCCGTCACTAAAGGACGCCCGCCTTCTTATGGCCGAAGCCGAAAAAGGCGGCTGGGGTCAATTTGAGCTCGACGCAAACGACCGCTTTATCGAACCGAATTAATCTCAATAGTACGAGAGGCTCGGCGCTTGCCGCGACCCGGGAGAGGGGCAGGCGTTCGGCGGGAAGAAAGGCACCTCTCCCGGCCGGCTGCGCCGAGTCCGCCCTCCCCCCGGTGGGGGGGGAGCTGGGGACTCAGAAAATCGTGTAGCCGCCGTCGATGACGAACGAGTCGCCGGTGTGGTAGCGCGACGCGCGGCTGGCGAGATAGACGGCGATGCCGGCGAAGTCGGCGCCGTCGCCCCAGCCGCCGACGGGGACGCGGCTGATGACCTTTTCGTTGAACTTTGCCGCGCCTTGCGCGCCGGCGGTCATGTCGGAGCGGATCCAGCCAGGGCAGATGCTGTTGGCGGTAATTGCGTAGCGGCCGAGCTCGACCGCCATGGCGCGGATCATCGACACAACGGCGCCCTTGGTCGCGCCATAGTGTTCGTTGCGCGCGGCGCCGTGGATGGCCGCGGTCGAGGCGACGGCGACGAGCGAACCGCCGGCATCGCCATTGGCGTGGCGTTCCTTCATGTGACGCGCGGCCTCGCGCAGCGTGAAGAAGACGCCGTGGACGTTGATGTCTTCGAGCCGCCGGAAGTCTTCGAGGCTGATGTCGAACATGTCGCGGCGCGACTGGCCGATGCCGGCGTTGGCGATCGCCTGGTCGAGCCGGCCGAACTCACCGAGGATATCGGCGATGCCGGCCTTGACCGCGGCCTCGTCGGAGACATCGACAACATCGCTGCGCACGATGCCGCCGTGCGCGCCCAGCTTTTCGACCGCCGCAGCATTCTTGTCGGCGTTGGTGCCCCAGATGATGACCGTGGCGCCTTGTTGGGCCAGCCCCTCGGCCATGCCGATGCCGATGCCGCCGTTGCCGCCGGTCACCAGCGCGACCTTGCCGGTCAAATCGAACAAATTCATAGCGAAGCCTTCCCCAAGGATAGTGTTGGCGCAGCTATCCCCGCGAAGCGTCGATCGTGCAAGCCAACAATCAATCGGGTGCAGGGGTCACCCCTGCCCGCCGGAGGCTCTTTCTAGCGATTGGCCCCAGGCACCCAAAGCACGTCGCCCGTCGCAGCATTCATCACACGCGCG
>CALDHQ010000395.1 GCA_937894055.1 uncultured Polymorphobacter sp. | reverse complement strand
ATGTACGAAACACCCTCTGGTAAAACAGGAAAAGAATTGTACATCACATTGGATTATGCCAAAGATAAATTTGAAAAATCTGATCTGACAAAACTTAAAGTTGCATAAATGAGCCCCGATTAAATCGGGGTTTTTTGTAATCTAAAAAATTGAATTATGAATAAGAAACAAGATCCTAAAGTTGAAATAACTGAATCAGTAAAAAAGACAAATGAAGTTGAAACTCCTGTTAAATCAGGACTTAAAAACAAGTCTGATATTGTTGATAACTGGTTGCCCCGTTATACTGGTCGTCCTTTAACTGAATTCAGTAAATTCATTCTATTAACCAATTTTTCCAGGTACCTCAATCTGTTTTCTGAATGGAATGACAATGCGCCAATCATTGGACTAGATAAACCTATGCAGAGTGTTTCGGCTAATGGCATTACATTGATCAATTTTGGAATGGGAAGCCCGATGGCGGCAACAATGATGCGGCGGCGCTCGATTTCGGCGGCATCGGGGTCGAGGCCGGGGCGATAGAGCGCTTCGCCGTCAAAGGTTTCGGTCGGGCACAGGCCGGTGGTCACCTGCCCCGGATACAGCGACACGCCCGACGGGTCGCGGTTGGCATCGATGACGCTGCGCGAAATCGCGGTGTGCACCACCGTCGCGCCCATCGCCGCGGCAAAGCCGTAGAGCCGGTCGATCCACCAGTCGGCATCGCGGCGCGCCAGCCACGGCGACACGAACTGCGGCAGCAGGTCGGCGGCAATCGCGGTGCCGGTGTGCGGCAGCCCGATGACCAGCGGCGCATCACCGCGCGTGACGGTCAGCCACGCTGTCGTCATGCCAGCACCGGTGCAGAAATACCGGCAGCGGCGACGAGGTTGGTGATGCTGCCGCCGGCGATCAACGCGCTCGCGGCGGCGATGTCAGGGTGGAAGTAGCGGTCTTCGCCCAGCGTCGGGACTTGCGCCCGCAGCGTACCGCGCAACGCTTCGAGCACGCCGCTGCTCTTCATCGGTGCGTGGAAATCACAGCCCTGCGCTGCCGCCAGCCACTCGATTGCCAGCACGCCGCGCAGATTGTCGGCCATCGCCAGCAAGCGCCGCGCGCCGTGCGCCGCCATCGAGACATGGTCTTCCTGGTTTGCCGAGGTCGGGATCGAGTCGACGCTGGCCGGATAGGCGCGCTGCTTGTTCTCGCTGACCAGTGCCGCCGCCGTCACCTGCGGAATCATGAACCCCGAATTGAGGCCCGGCCGCGGCGTCAGGAAAGCTGGCAGTCCCGACAGCGCCGGGTCAACGAGCATCGCGACACGGCGCTCGGCGAGCGAGCCGATCTCGCACAGCGCCAGCGCCAGCATGTCGGCGGCAAACGCCACTGGCTCGGCGTGGAAATTGCCGCCCGACAGCACCGAGTCGTCCTCGGCAAACACCAGCGGATTGTCCGAGACGCTGTTCGCCTCGATGCCGAGCGTTGCCGCTGCTTGGCGCAACAAGTCGAGCACCGCACCCATGACTTGCGGCTGACAGCGCAGGCAATAGGGGTCCTGCACGCGCTCGTCGCCTTCGGCATGGCTGGCGCGGATGGCCGAACCCGCCATCAGCGCGCGCAACGTCGCGGCGGTTTCGATCTGCCCGGCGTGGCCGCGCAGCGCGTGGATGCGCGGGTCGAACGGCGTGTCCGAACCCTTGGCAGCCTCGGTCGACAGCGCGCCGGTGGCGAGCGCGGCGGTGAAAAGCGCTTCCGCCTCGAACAGCCCGGCGAGCGCATAGGCGGTGCTGAACTGCGTGCCGTTGAGCAGCGCGAGGCCTTCCTTGGGGCCGAGCGTCAGCGGCGTCAGGCCGGCCGCCGCGAGCGCCGTGTCTGCGGGCATGCGAACCCCGCGCGCAAACACCTCGCCGACACCGAGCATCGCGGCCGCCATGTGCGACAGCGGCGCGAGGTCGCCCGACGCGCCGACCGAACCCTGTGCCGGCACCAGCGGCAGAATGTCGTTCGCGAGCAGCGCTTCGAGCAGCGCCAGCGTCGCGGGCTGCACGCCCGACGCGCCGTAGGCCGAGCGCAGGCGAAGCTGGTCGAGCCACTGCGGCTTCGGGAAGAACGACTCCTGCGACAACACCCACGACGCGGCGACCTTCGGATAGAACACCGTCTTGAAGTTCGCGCCGAACGCGCTGTTGCGGTCCGAGCGGATCGCGGCCGTCAGAAACAAGCGGTCGTTGAAGCCGACGTTCTGTTCCACGAAGGCGCCCAGCGTGCGGCTTTCGCTGTACGACTCGTCGGCCTGCGCCGTCGCGCCGGGGCCGCCCCCCGTGGCGCCAGCCGCGCCAGCGTCGGCGCCAGCACAGGCCGCTGCCGAACCGGAGCCCAGCGCCGCACCGGCTGTTCCAGCGCTGACAATTCCCGCACTGACTGTGGTTGAGCTGGTCATC